>NZ_KB291407.1:46321-47902 GCF_000318295.1 Capnocytophaga sp. oral taxon 326 str. F0382 | reverse complement strand
GTTGCAAATACTTGCGGAAGAGTTTTTCTTTTTCCAAAGTTTGAGCCATCAGGTCGGTAGTGAGGAGCTGGTTGAGGGTTGCTAACGAGGCAGCTGCTATCACGGGATTACCTCCAAAAGTGGTGATATGTCCCATTTTAGGACTATTTGCCAACAACTGCATACGCTCATACGACGACACAAATGCTCCTACTGGCATACCGCTTGCCATACCCTTGCCTATTGCAATGATATCGGGGGTAAAGCCATAATTTTGGAAGCCAAAGAGCTTGCCAGTACGCCCGAAACCAGGTTGTATTTCATCGATGATGAGCAAAGCACCTACTTCTTCACAACGGCGTTTTACCTTGATGAGATAGTCGTTTTGAGGTTCGATAAAGCCCGCTCCCCCTTGGATACTTTCCAAGACTACCCCTGCGGTGCGTTCGGTGATTTTCAGGATATCCGCTTCGTTGTTGAACTCTATAAAATCTACGTCAGGGATAAGCGGACGATAAGCGCGTTTGCGTTCTTCATAGCCCATTAAGCTCATCGAGCCTTGTGTATTGCCGTGATAGGCATTTTTGGCAGCGATGAGTTGGGTGCGCCCCGTAGCGCGTTTGGCTAATTTTACTGAGCCCTCAATAGCCTCGGTACCAGAGTTTACCAAATAGGTGGTATTGAGTTCAGGTGGCAACTGCTCGGCAAGGAGTTTGCAGAAGTCTACCGCAGGCTTTTGTATGTACTCGCCATACACCATTACGTGCATATAAGTAGCGCATTGCTCTTGTATGGCTTTCACTACTGCAGGGTGGCAATGCCCTAAGGTACAAGCCGATACTCCTGCTACAAAATCTAAATATTTTTTGCCATCGGTAGTGTAGATATAACTACCTTCGGCGCGTTCCACCTCCAACAATCGCGGATAAGGTGAAGTGGGAGCTTGATATTTTAGAAAGTCTTTTTCTTGTGTCATTCTTTTTCTTCTTTTATAATTTTAACCATTGGGCTGGGGTCTATACGGCTAATAGCATTCCCTTTGTATCGCAATTCGAAAAAGCCATTAGATTTGCCTTGTATAGTGCCGTTAATATACAATTTAGCTTTTAGTATTGATGAGTTGTCAAAAGTAGCATCTTGTATTTTCAAATCGTATGCTTCTATATCAGCTATGCAGTTAGTAATAGAGTGTAAAGTAATATGTTTTTCATATTTGTAATATTTTTTAAAAGTTATTTGGCTATGGGGTGGTCGGCAGGGGCATTATTACAGTCTTTCACACATTCTCCTTTTTGGTTTATATAGAACCATTTGTTATTTAGCTTTACTTGTGCTAATCCTTCTTCTGAAAATCCTTCTGCATAATCATACTTTATAGGAATCACTTCTTTGCCTGTTTTATCTATAAAGCCATATTTATCATTCAATTTTACTTTAGCTAATCCTTCTGAAGGACTTTCAGCATCATCATACTTTATAGGAGTCACTTCTTTACCTGTTTTATCTATAAAACCCCATTTGTTATTTAGACTTACGGCTGCTAATCCTTCTGAAAAAAACCAAACATCATCATACTTTATAGGAATCACTTCTTTGCCTGTT
>NZ_KB291407.1:44840-46301 GCF_000318295.1 Capnocytophaga sp. oral taxon 326 str. F0382 | reverse complement strand
ACTTCTTTACCTGTTTTATCTATAAAACCATATTCTCCATTCAAACTCACGCTTGCTAATCCTTCTGAAAAACTCCTAGCATAATCATACTTTATAGGAATCACTTCTTTACCTGTTTTATCTATAAAACCCCATTTGTTATTTAGCCTAACGTTTGCTAATCCTTCTGAAAAATCCCAACAATAATCATACTTTATAGGAATCACTTCTTTACCTGTTTTATCTATAAAACCCCATTTGTTATTTAGCAGAACGCTTGATAATCCTTCTGAAAAAAGCCAAGTATAATCATACTTTATAGGAATCACTTCTTTACCTGTTTTATCTATAAAACCATATCTATTATTCAATTTTACTAAAGCTAATCCTTCTGAAAAACCCCTAGCATAATCATACTTTATAGGAATCACTTCTTTACCTGTTTTATCTATAAAACCATATTTTTTATCCAATCTTACCATTGCTAATCCTTCATAATATTTATCTTTCCAAGCGTACTTCTTTGTTTGTTGCACAGGCTGGGCAGACGGCTCTTTTTTTACCTTTTCTTCAGGTAGCAGACCTTGCGCATAGGTTAGGGTAGCAGTTAGTAATAGAGTGTAAAGTAATATATTTTTCATGTTTGTAATATTTTTAATTGTTAATTGAATTGGTTTAGCGCTTCAATAATGATATCGCAACCTTCTTTAATTTCTTCATCGGTGAGGGTAAGTGGAGGCGAAAGTCGTACGGCACGGTGTTCAAACAAAAGCCAATAGACTATCAATCCTTTATCCTGACAGTAATTCACTACAAAATCGGCGATTTCGGCAGTTTTCACGATCACAGCTAACATCAAACCGCGACCGTTGATACTTTCGATAAGTGGATGTTGCAAATACTTGCGGAAGAGTTTTTCTTTTTCTAAGGTTTGAGCCATCAGATCGGTAGTGAGGAGCTGGTTGAAGGTTGCCAAAGAGGCAGCTGCTATCACGGGATTACCTCCAAAAGTAGTGATATGTCCCATTTTAGGACTGTTTGCCAACAGCTGCATACGCTCATACGACGATACAAATGCCCCTACCGGCATACCGCTTGCCATCCCCTTGCCTATTGCGATAATATCGGGGGTAAAGCCATAGTTTTGGAAGCCAAAGAGCTTGCCCGTGCGCCCGAAACCTGGTTGTATTTCATCGATAATAAGGAGCGCGCCTACTTCTTCACAACGGCGTTTTACCTTGATGAGATAGTCGTTTTGGGGTTCGATAAAGCCAGCTCCTCCTTGGATACTTTCGAGCACTACCCCTGCGGTGCGTTCGGTAATTTTGAGGATATCGGCTTCGTTGTTGAACTCTATAAAATCGACATCAGGGATAAGCGGACGATAAGCGCGTTTACGTTCTTCATAGCCCATTAGGCTCATCGAACCCTGTGTATTGCCGTGATAAGCATTTTTGGCAGCGATGAGTTGGGTGCGCCCCG
>NZ_KB291407.1:38313-44820 GCF_000318295.1 Capnocytophaga sp. oral taxon 326 str. F0382 | reverse complement strand
TTTTGGCAGCGATGAGTTGGGTGCGCCCCGTAGCACGTTTGGCTAATTTCACCGAGCCCTCAATAGCTTCCGTCCCAGAATTTACCAAATAGGTGGTATTGAGTTCAGGTGGTAACTGCTCGGCGAGAAGTTTACAGAAGTCTACCGCAGGTTTTTGTACATACTCACCATATACCATTACGTGCATATAGGTAGCGCACTGCTCTTGGATAGCCTTCACTACCGCAGGATGACAATGCCCCAAAGTGCAAGCCGATACACCTGCCACAAAATCTAAATAACGCCTGCCATCGGTAGTGTAGATATAGCTACCTTCGGCGCGTTCCACCTCTAACAATCGCGGATAAGGCGATGTAGGGGCTTGATATTTTAGGAATTCTTGTTGTTGATTCATTATTTTTCTTCTTTAATGACCTTAATCATTGAGTTTGTTTCTATTTGGTTAGTAGCATTACCTTTGTAATAAAGTTCAAAAATACCGCTTGGTTTTCCTTGTATAGTACCATCAATTCTCAATTTTGCTTTCACAATACCCGAAGTATTAAAAATAGCATTTTGTATTTTTAGATCGTAAGTTTCTAATTGGATGATTCTGTTAGAAACAAAATTGAGATTTTCTACTTTTCCACTAATAGGCAGCTTAGTGAGAGAGCCTGCATTGAAAGTGAGATTTCGGCAATTGAGCTGTAAGTTTCCTTCCCTACAACTACCTATTTCTAAATCCAAATCATTGACATTCAGTTTTAAATCAATCTCCGAAAGAAAGTCGAGAAGCATTTTGTAGGAAGGCATATTTATAGGTTCTTCTGAACGAATTTTACCACTTTGCATTTTCAATTCGCTTGTTCCTTTAATTGGGATTTTGAGTTTTATACCTCCTGTTTGCACAAAATTCACGCCTTTAGGTGTTTCCAAAGATATTTTCAAAGTTCCCTCTTCAACAGTAGCTTTGATGATAGGGTGAATAGCATTATCAGCATCGATATAGATATGGTCGTTTTTTTCATTTACCAGTGTAACCTCCCACCTACTATCGATATCTATTTTGGTGTACTTGGGCAGTTCTGTTCGTAGTACACTTCTCTCACCAGAGGCTTGGAATACGTTTTGGGCTGTTGATAAGGCTGTTGCAAATAGCAAGCCTATTGATAGAATTATATTTTTCATTGTTCAATTATTTATTTCACTTTATGTATAGCCCCCCACATACTCTGCTCTCGCAGACTTTCCCGAAGGGGAGAAGCCGTAAAGTGGGCGTTTGCAAAACGCCCCTACAATAGATTGATTGTCAGAGTAATCAACTTTGGCAAAGGTCGTAGCACGACAGGCAATTAAGGACTTTGACAAAGTGTAGCGATGCAAACATTGTTAATTGTTAATTGTTATAATAGGTTTCTTGTAAGAGGGGCATTATTTTGTCGTTGCTGAATTGGGTTTTGAAATGTATATTCACTTTGCCTTTGAAGAAAGCTACAGCGTGCCTTATTTTCAGTTTTTCTTCTTCGCGCAAAGCGTTGTCATTGGGTACGTTCTTGCTCTCTATCACAAAGTGCAGTTGTTGGGATTGGTTTTTGTACTGCACGATGTAAGCGAAATCGGGTGAATAGGTTTTGCCTCCTGCCACGGGTATTTTGATAGAGTTTTTAGGTATTTTGGTAAATACGGTTACACTATCGATATTTTGCAAGATGTTTTCGCGCTCTAATTCCGAATCAAAAAAGAGTTCATCGAACAGATAGTTATGAGCAACGGTTTGATTTTCGGAAAGTATCCCAACCTCAGCAGCAGGTATTTCGGCTAAAGGCTCTCCCTTAGCATTAGTGAGCTTGGTAGGGTGTATCGCATTGCTAACTTTTTGGTAGCCTACTGTATATTTAGTAAAGGCATTGGCTAACAAGAAAAACTCAAAATTTTGTTTGATAGCCCTTATCGTCGCTATATTTAGATACAGATTGATGTCGGTAGGGGTGCTGCAAAACGCCTTGTGTAGGGTTTTGATGTTCACAAAGAGCATTTTTGAAAGTTCTTTTAAGAAATCACTATAGCTCATTGTTGAAAACGACTGCTTGCGTTCGTGGTATTCAGCTCTTTCTTCGGATACATAAGCGCGTTTGTCTTGTATGTGTATTCTATTGACAATTTCCACTAAAGTACATTTCTCAAAAGAGCGGTTAGCACTGCGACTTTCGTTTTTGAGATAGTCTACAAAGAGATCTTGAAACTGTTGTTCGTTTTTGAACTGATATTCCAAAATCGCTTTTTCGTTGAGCTGCTCCCAAAACTCTTTTAGCTTACTGTATTTATCGGCGCGTATACGTATAGTTTTCTTAGGCTGGGTAGCCTTGCGTATCTTGCTGCTATCTACCCCTTGGAAAGCTAAGGGGAAATGTGCTCGTACATAGTCTAAACCACCTTGTTTGAAACTGTTATCGCGTTTGAGTACATTGTGTTCATCTAATTCCTCTAAAAGCGCATTTTTATCATCAAAATGATACAGTTTTACAATTTGACTGATAAGATCGTCGTTCAAACTATCAAGCGGCGTTTCAATTGAAACAGACCCTGATTTATCGTTAATTTCCTTCACCAATTGGTCTACAAATTGGTTTTCGGTGAAATCTACAAAATAGTTTAGAAAGAAATTGCTATCCTTCACCCTATTACCGTACTCATTCACGGGCAAGCGCAAGCCACGCCCTACTTCTTGCAGTTTGCTAATCTCACTACCACTACTGCGCAACTTGCATATCTGGAAAACATTGGGGTTATCCCAACCCTCGCGCAACGTCCATTTGGAAAAGATGAACCGGCGTGGATTTTGCAGATTCAATATTGCTTCTTTGTCGTGCAAAATTTCGTTGATTTCCTTTTCTACTTCTTCATCTTTAACCGAATTATCTTTAGAGAAATAACCACCGTGTGTACCAGCGATATTGTCGATGGTTTTCTGTAGATAAGCGCGATAAAACTCGTTTTCTTCAGAATACAAACGTCTTTGGGCTTCAGCTTTGATAAGGAGTTCTACCGTTTTGCGCAAATGACCTTCGGTATTGCGGTATTCCTCGATGTTATCGATAAAGAACAAAGTGAGCGGTTTGATGCGCACTTCGCGACAGAGCAGCTCGCGTTCTAACTCAAAATGATGGAAAATCGTTTTTTGCAACATTCTATCTTGCAAGGTTTCCGAATACGAATAAGGGTTGAGTTTATCGCCTTTTTTGAGTTCTAAACCATTGGATAACAGAACGGTAGTTTTATTTAGTTGTACTATCTGCAAGCCGTGCATTGCGGAGTGAGCTCTCTCAAAATCATCGCCTTTGGTTAAGACAATTTTCTTTTGACTATTGTTTTCTATCAGCTCAAAATGTGCTTCTTTGCCATCGGTGTCCGTAAGGCGCAACAAGGCATTGTTACTTCCTGAAAACTCAGTAACATACCCCACTACACCTTTTACCAAGTTGCTATTGAAAGCATCGACAGAGGTGAGTTGGTATACTAAATTGTGGTAATCTTTTATTTTAATTGTTTCGGTAGTACCGAATACTGTTTTGCGTTTTAGTTCTTTATCAGGGAAAGTAGCCCCATAGCGGAAAATAAACTGAGGGAACATCTTTTTAATGGCTTCCCACGTTTTGTTTTCTTGGGCAAACTTATGAGGTTCATCGATGATGAGGAAAGGGGCGGTGGCAGCAATGGCTTCAAAGGGTATCGCATAACGGTCGAACAAGGTTTGGTCGAACGTTTTTTGCATTGTATCCGAATTGAGCATCCCTGCATTGATGAGCAGCACTTGTATTTTGTTTTGTGTAGCAGTGGCTTCTACAAAACTGCGCACAGCAGGCGGAAAGCCGCTTTTGTTGCCCTTGCTACTCTTTTGACTTTCGACTATATGCACTTCAATGGTTTTGCTATAGTCGTCCATAAAATGGCTACGTGCACTTTCCGACTTTAGAAAACTAAGGGTACCCGCTTTGATAGAGAGAGTAGGGACTACTATCACAAACTTAAAGATGCCAAGGGCTTTGTTGAGCTCAAAAATGGTTTTAGTATAGGTATAGGTTTTGCCCGTACCTGTTTCCATCATCACATCAATAATATTGTTGCGGGCATCGCAATAACGCGTGTCTATTTCTTGAGCTTTTTGCAGCTCCCTAATATTGCGCTCATAAGCATAGCTATTTTTATCCACCTTAGGGTTGATACACTCAGCTCCTTGTTTTTTAGGCAACTGCACGTACAACTCATCAAAAACACTCACCGTATTTTTGACTGCCTTTGACTGGTGGTCGAGATTTTTTTCAAATTTGAGCTTCATACTTAGTTCCTTATGATAAAATCGGTGCTGATACTTTTTTTATTGGCATACGCTTTCACGTTTTCGGCAATTTGGCGCAGGTGTGCACTCTCGAAATGATAGCCAAAGACTACAATGGTCGTAGGGTTGAAATCGGGGGTATTGTCCATCATTTCAAGCAATACTTTTAAGCTTTCGGTAGTAAAACCGCGATGTATTAAGTACAATTTATCAAAACCGTAATAGCCTTCATAGCCTGCTAAATTTACAGGAGCAAGGCTTTCTGTTAGTGGAATGCCATCGTAGGTTTTCCAAGTGAGTAACAAGGCACGGAGGTCGGTATCGGTGAGTTTTGTTTCATCAAAAAGAGTAAGAGAGGGGGTGAAATCCTTTGCCTCAAACTCATAGTCGTCCCAAATAGGGAAAGTTTCATAAATTTGGAAGCCGAGGTCTACCTCTTTTGCGCTAAAAAGGTCGTTTTTTTCAACTTTGAGTTTAACAGCTGCTCTTAGCAAACGTTCTTTAGTAATATCGAAAATAGTAGGCTCAGCGGGTAATGACGAATTACGAGAGACAAATGATGGGAAAGACAAGACCGCTTCGTAAGCAGTTTTGTTCTTTTTCTTATCGATAAGCTCAGGGAGTTGTACGAGTATAAAACGGCGGTTACCCTCATCTTTCGCATTGAGTTGCATCACGGCATCGGCGGTAGTACCAGAGCCGGCAAAGAAATCGAGAATGAGATCGTTGGGATTGGAGCCTATTTCGATTAAGAATTTCATTAATTTGACGGGCTTAGGTGTTTCAAAGATTTTTTTCCCCTGAAAAATCTCATTTAATTCCTTAGCAGCGTGATTATTCATTACATCAGTAATAAGATTTTTGTAGGCGGCTGCCCTCTCTATTTTATTTCCTTCGTTGTCTACAAGCATATAATTCTTGTAACACACAGCCCAGCCCGATTGTTTAGAAGTTGATTTTCTAAATTCTATAAATTTATTCTCAATTCCCCATTGAAATTTTTCCTTACTCCATTTCCATATCCAACCATCATTTTCATAATCTAATCTCCCATTTGGATAAGTAATGGTACCATCAGGGCATTCAATAGGATAATTTAGGCTATCACTATAAGATAAACCTCCTCTATCTAAATTGTCTATATAATATTTCCCTCTTTCTTCTTCAAATTCATCAGATAATTTATATCTATTTTCATTGAAAGAATTAGTATTTTTATTTAAGTTAGTATAAAATGTATTTTTACAATAACATAAAATATACTCTGTTATAACCGCAATATTATTAGCATCAGAAGCCCCTGTTTTCTTTTGCCAAATAAACTCGCTTACAAAATTATCCTCTCCAAACACTTCATCCATTAGTAGACGCAGTTGTGCTACTTCGTTATCGTCTATAGATACAAATATGACACCATCGTCTTTGAGTAATTGGCGGGCAATATACAAGCGGGGATACATAAAAGTAAGCCAAGCGGAATGCGAGTTGCTCTTGCTCTGGGTGAAACTCAAAATACGTTGGGCTACCTCCTCACTTACTCCTGCCAACTGGGCGAGCTGAGGTACGGTGAACTTGCGGTCGTCCTGATATACAAAACCGTCGGAGCCTGTGTTGTAAGGAGGATCGATGTATATCATTTTCACCTTTTCGTAATAGGCATTGGTGAGGTGCTTGAGCACTTCAAGGTTATCGCCTTTGAGCAGTAGGTTTTGCGAATGGGCGTTTTCAGGCAAGGCGTTATGCGCCTCATCGGCGCGCAAGAGCGTTGTTACAGGGTCGGTAGCTAACAAACGGGCATACTGCTTGCCGAGCCATTGCAACGAATAGCTTTCGGTGAAAAAGTCTACTTCTTTTTGTTGTAATACTGTTTTAAATTTCTCAAAATCAAAACTTCCCTCTTTACTGAAGCAATCGGCAAAGTGAGTGTGGAGTACTGCTTGGAGGTCGGCTGTTTTTGGGGTAAGGTTTGTGGTGAGGTTTTGTTCTATCATTGTTGATTGTTATTATCAGGATTATTCTTATAGCTTCGTAGCTCAGGGTGTTCACATTTAAAGGCTTAGCCTAGTTTTATCTGTGTGGGCGTTTGCAAAACGCCCACACAATAGATTGATTATCAGAGTAATCAACTTTAGCAAAGGTCGTAGCAATACGTGTGTAGCCCCCACATACTCTGCTCTCGCAGACTTTCCCGA
>NZ_KB291407.1:10939-38293 GCF_000318295.1 Capnocytophaga sp. oral taxon 326 str. F0382 | reverse complement strand
GGCGTTTGCAAAACGCCCCTACAATAGATTGATTATCAGAGCAAGCAACTTTAGCAAAGGTCGTAGCACAAGTTGATTTAAATGCTTCACAAGCATTATTAATTTGATTTCAACTTTGCCAAAGTCTAAAACTTTGGCAAAGTGTAGCGATAGCCCCCGTTCCCCCGAAGGGGGACAAGCCACAAAGAGGATTTTTCACTTTGCACTATTCACTTCCTCCTAAGAGGCGGTCTAAACTTGTGATGTCCTGCACGAGCACTTGGCGGGCTTTACTGCCTTCAAAAGGGCCTACTACACCGGCGTGTTCTAACTGGTCGATGAGGCGACCCGCGCGGTTGTAGCCCAATTTGAGTTTGCGTTGCAAGAGGGAAGCTGAACCTTGTTGCGCATTGACAACTACTTCGGCGGCTTCGCGGAACATAGGGTCACGTTCGGAGGGGTCGAAATCTAAATCTACAGGTTCGCTATCGGGGCCTACATATTCAGGTAGCAAGTAGGCATCGGGGTAGGCGCGTTGTGCCCCGATGAACTCGGTGATGTGTTGTATTTCAGGTGTATCGACAAAAGCACATTGTATGCGCACGGGCTCATTGCCTTGTGAGTAGAGCATATCACCTCGACCGATGAGCTGCTCAGCCCCAGAGCCATCTAAGATGATTTTAGAGTCGATTTTAGAGCTCACTTTAAAGGCGACACGTGTAGGGAAGTTGGCTTTGATGATACCTGTAATTACGTTAGTAGATGGACGTTGGGTAGCGATAATCAAGTGGATACCAATGGCTCGGGCAAGCTGTGCCAAGCGAGCGATAGGGAGTTCCACCTCTTTACCTGCCGTCATAATCAAGTCGGCAAACTCATCTACCACCAATACGATGTAAGGTAAGAAACGATGTCCCTCGTTAGGGTTGAGTTGTCGCGCTTTGAACTTAGCATTGTACTCTTTGATGTTGCGCACTTGAGCATTTTTTAGCAGTTCGTAACGGTTGTCCATCTCAATACAGAGGGAGTTAAGCGTATTCACCACTTTTTTGTTATCGGTGATAATAGCCTCTTCACTATCGGGTAGTTTGGCGAGGAAGTGGCGTTCAATAGTCTCGAAGATAGAGAGTTCCACTTTTTTAGGGTCGACGAGCACGAATTTCACCTCAGCAGGGTGTTTTTTGTAGAGCAGAGAGGTGAGCACGACATTGATACCTACCGATTTACCTTGCCCTGTAGCTCCCGCCATCAGCAAGTGTGGCATTTTAGTAAGATCGGCGCCGAAAGTTTCGTTACTAATGGTTTTACCAAAGGCAATAGGAAGTTCCATTTCGGCATTTTGGAACTTTTGGGCGGTAATCATTGAGCGCATATACACCATTGTCGGTTTTTTGTTAGGTACCTCAATACCAATGGTTCCTTTGCCGGGGATAGGAGCGATGATACGAATACCGAGAGCCGCAAGTGAGAGCGCAATATCATCTTCCAAACTCTTGATTTTCGCAATACGCGTACCCGCCACCGGTACAATTTCGTAGAGAGTAACAGTAGGGCCTACTGTTGCTTTGATTTTGGAGATTTCAATTTTGTAATCGGCTAAGGTTTTGATAATCGTATCGTTGTTTTCCTTTAGCTCTTCCTCGTTGATAATGATACCTTTATCTTTAGGTTCGTTCAACAATTCAATCGTAGGGAAACGATAGTCGCTGAGGTCTAAACGCGGGTCGTATTCGCCGTAATTTTCTACTAATTGCTTGACTAAATCTTCAGGATCAACCATTACAGGTGGCACTATAGGAGTGATGGTGAGTTCAGGAGCTTCATCTTCAGGGATATTGGTAATTTCCAACTCACCTTTGCCATCGAGGAATGGAATTTCTTTTTTATGTGTAAAAGGGTCGATTTTTTCATCATCTACTTGAGGAAGAACGATTTCCACATCTTGTTCCTCTTCATTGTCAGTTATGATATCAGAAGAGGTTGTAGAAGGAGTATCATCAGCATCTTCAAAATCGTCATCTTGTTCATCGTCGTGTTCTCGTTTCAGTTTAGTAAAGGTATTTTGGAAGAAAGACATTATCTTCTCGGGGGTGAGTTGCCATTTGGTAATAGCATATACCAAAGCAAAGAAGAAAAGGATTAAAAAAGTACCTATTTTACCAAAGTAATCTTGCAGAAAATGATTTACTTCATAGCCAGAAACTCCTGAAAGGATAGTAGATTTTCCTTGCAAAAAGCCTAAAAAAGTAGCGAGGAGTACCATTAGCAAAGTGCCCCAATACCAGCGGTTGAGCAATGCTATTTTAATATTGAACAAATATTTGAGTCCGGAGAGGAAAATGAGCCATACGACGATGAAGGTTGCGATGCCAAAGCCTTTGTACATCAATAGATAGCTGAGATAAGCTCCTATTTTACTGCCTAAGTTATCGGCGATTTCTTCACGATTAGCGAGATCAGCCCACACACTTTGGTCGGCTTGCCAAGAAAAGAAAAATGAAGTAAAAATAAAAAGCAAATAGACTGTAAGCAGTACTAAAAAACCACCCCATATCAGGCGGCGTTGCTTGGATTTAACGGTTTTAGCCTCTTTGTTTTTTGTAGAAGATTTATCGCTATCTTTGTTTTTATCTTGTTTCTTTTTAGCCATTTTTATTAGGGTTTAGGGGGACAGGTGTGAGGGTGGCCTATTGAGGGGGCAAAGATAAGAATAATTTGGCGATTGGGCAATAAAAAAGGAAACAAGCTGTGATTTGACGATAGAGAAGGTGTCCAAAAAGTTTTATTTATGTGGGCGTTTGCAAAACGCCCCTACATAATATCCTCTAAAAGTAATTGATTATCAAAACAATAAAGAGGCTGTCCTAAAAGTTTTTATTGAGGGGGCGTTTGCAGTACATACCCAGCTATCGCTGGCTTTCCTACATAATATACTCTAAAAGTAATTGATTATCAAGCTTTATAAACTTTGTCAAAGTTTTGGGACTTTGACAAAGTTTATGATGCAAAAGCATTTTTTAGACTTTTCGGACAGCCTTTTTGTGACACAATTATTAATTGTTAATTGCTTGGAGTGCTTTAGCGTAGTTAGGTTCGTTAGTAGTTTCGGCTACTTGCTCGGTATATACTACTTTGCCTTGTTCGTCGAGCACTACTATACAACGAGATAGCAATCCTTTTAGCGGACTATCGGTAAAAACAATAGGATAATGAGCTGCAAAATCACCGCGGAAATCGGAGAGCATTGTAAGATTATCAATACCTTCGGCTGCACAAAAGCGTGTGAGTGCAAAAGGCAAATCTTTTGATATACAAAGGATTGCTACATTATTGAGTTTTGAAGCCTCGACGTGAAATTTACGCACTGAAGCAGCACATACACCTGTATCTACACTGGGAAAAATGTTTAGGATTACTTTTTTACCTCTGAAATCAGAGAGTTTTACTTCGGCTAAATCGTTTTTAACAGCTGAAAATTCAGGGGCTAAAACGCCCACTTTTGGAAGTTCGCCAGCGGTGTGTGCAGGCTGATCGTGAAATGTAATGTTTGCCATTTTTTTTAAGTTAAAAGTGAATAGTGAAAAGTGTAGTCACAAAAATAATACCAAAATATATTAATTAGGAAATTTGGAAATTAGCGAAATATTTTTAAGCTCCCACGAATTACACGAATTTTCAGAAATAGGGAGTGCATAAAAGTCTTTATTTCCACGAATTTGGGAGTGTGTAAAACTTTATTTTATATTATCTCACGAATTTCACCTGACGGTGAATTATTTTGTGAATATATTATGTTACAAAGGTGTAATCAATATTTTGTTATATCGAACTGACGTTAATTGGCAAATTTGGAAATTAGCAAATTATTTTATGTCTCTGACTTGCAACTGCAAACTTAGCTTGCCATTCCACAGGTTTTCTTCTACTGAATAGACAATGCTAAAAGGTTTGCCTGAGGTGATGAGAGGGAGTTTATGTCCTAAACTAAAACCTACAGCATCGAAATATGGGGCACTGCCCACTTCGCGCAAACAGAGTTTTAAGTGCTCGTTATTCTTACCAATGTGCTTTGCAAAACCTGTATCGACTACATTTTCGGCATAGAAGAGCGGTGGCAGGTTGCAAGGCCCGAAAGGCTCGAACTGTTTGAGAATATTATAGAATTTTTGAGTGAGTTTGCTCAAGGGAAGTGCGGTATCTATAGAGAGTTTCGGGGTGCGCAATTCAGGGTCGATGGTTTGTTTAACCACAGTTTCAAACGCTTCTTTGAAGAGTGGATATTGCTCGGGGAGGAGCGTGAGTCCTGCCGCGTATTTATGTCCGCCGAACTGTTCTAAATGTTCGCTGCACTGCTCCAAAGCCTCATAGATATCAAACCCTTGTACTGAACGTGCTGAGGCGGCATACTTATCGCCACTTTTAGTAAATACTATTGTGGGGCGGTAGTAATGTTCGATAAGGCGGGAAGCGACAATACCTATCACCCCTTTGTGCCACTGCTCACTGAAAACTACTGAAGTATAACAATTTTGCTCGCCATTGCGCTCTATTTGGTCGAGTGCTTCGGCGGCGATACTGCTATCTAATTCCTTGCGTTCGCTGTTGAATTCGTCTATTTGTTTGGCTTTTTGCAAAGCTTGTTCAGGTGAAGTTTCGGTGAGTAGAGAGACAGCATATTTGCCGTGTTCTATACGTCCGGCGGCATTGATACGCGGGGCAGCCTTGAACACTACATCGCTTACCGTAATAGCCCCTTGATGTTCGCCAAAAAGTGCTTTTACTCCTGCTGAGGGCTGTTTATTAATCACTTCTAAACCGAAGTACATCAGCGTGCGATTTTCACCGTCCATTGGCACAATATCGGCAGCAGTGGCGACGGCGACTAAATCTAAAAGAGGCATCAGTTCACTGAACGGGCGTTGCAAATACTCGTGATATGCTTGCGCCAATTTAAAGCCTAAACCACAGCCACAGAGTTCTTTATACGGATAAGGACAATCAGCTTGTTGGGGGTCGAGTACTGCCACGGCATCGGGCACTTGATCTGACGGGCGGTGGTGGTCGGCAATGATACAATCAATTCCTTTTTCTTTGGCATATTCTACTTTATCAATAGCTTTGATACCACAATCCAAAGCAATGATAAGGGTACAACCTTGCGCCTCGGCATAGTCAATCCCTTGAAAAGAAATGCCATACCCCTCGGTATAACGGTTGGGTACATAAGTAAACAGTTTATCAGTGAAAGTGCTCAGATAGCGTTCCATCAGAGAAACCGCACTAGTGCCATCGACATCGTAGTCGCCATAGATAAGGATAGTTTCATTATTTTTTAAGGCTTGGTCTAAACGCTCAACAGCTTCTTTCATTCCTTTCATCAGGAAAGGATTATGCAATTGTGAGAGTGTGGGGCGGAAAAAGTCTTTAGCCTGCTGAAAAGTGGTGATACCTCGTTGGGCTAATAGTATTGCCAAGGGCTCGCTGATGTTGAGCTCTTGTTGTAGTTGTTTTACAGTGGCTTGCGGTGGCAGCGGTTTAAAGTTCCAAAGGTAATTCATTTTATTCAGGTAAGAGGTAAGAGATAAGAGGTAAGAAAAAACTTTGCCAAAATCTATTACATTCTAATATTCAAATATATTCGTATTATTTTTTGATAGATAACACTCCATCAGCATTTAATGATAGTAAAATATTCTCTTGATGATCAAGTGCTTTAAGAGGGGTTTTAATCACTAAATGAGAAGCTGTACGTACTTCATAGGTGTTTTTTAGTGCTCGTAAGTTAAAGTTATTCTTCATTTTTTAAAAGTCATTATATCCGCTAATTCCATTAGGAGTATTAATAAACCATACTTCCCCTTTATTTTCTAAGGATTCCCCTGCAGATACTACCCCATAATGCTTGATTCTGTAGTTTTTTTGAAGAATACTTCTATCATTTGGATCTTTAGTGTTTCTTCCCATATAAGCATCATAATTAGGATATAATGTATTTCCATAAGTATATTCTTGTTTATATAAACTAAGAACCTCAGCTACTGAAAAAGGTGTATTAGCTACTATTTCTCCAAAATTAGGAGTTTTAAGAGGCACAGCTACTGCTTCTCTACCTGAAACACCTCCATCAGGAGCATATATTCCTTTTGTAACATAAACAGTAGTCTGAGGGGCTAATTCAGGTTTTATCAGGTATAATACTGAAGTAGCCTTATATACAGGAGCTGCACCACTAAGATATTTAACGACTTTTGTTTTATCTATTTGATTTTTGTTTACAATATCACTACTATTAGCAATCTCATTAGCAGATGAAAACTCTAATTTTTGAATGCCTACAACTGCATATTCAATAGCTACTGATGATAAATTTTTGATTGACAGATAGTCAGCACCAAGAGGAGTGTAATTCCTTTTTAGTTCATTTTGATGAAATCTTCGAGTAGTTCCGTGCACAAAAAGTAAACTATCATACACTACTTTTACTTCTTCTCCTCCAATGATAAAAGGAGTAGTTTTACGTTCAGTTTTTACAATGTTTTCAGCATTTCCATTAATAAAAACTGAGTAACTTACTTCTACCTCAGCAGGTGAGTTATCTACTGAATTAACTACTATGTAATTATGCTTTAACACTTTTGTCTTATTACTTGTAGCTGTTTCTATCTCTGGCTTAGTACATTTTAATTGGAAGCTAATTAAAATACTAAAAATTAGAAATACTTTTACAAAAAACTTTTTCATAAGATTTATTTAACTCAAAATTACTATGGAGCAAAGATAGAACTTTTTCTATAGAGAAAAAAACTTTGCCAAAGGTACGAGCCACAGGGGCAGGAAACTTTGGCAAAGTGTAGATTGTACAATCTTAATTTATAATTGACTATCCTAAGTATGTTTTTAAAATTTTACTGCGGGAAGTGTGTTTGAGACGGCGAATCGCTTTTTCTTTGATTTGACGTACACGCTCACGGGTAAGATCAAAAGTTTCTCCTATTTCCTCAAGGGTCATAGCGTGCTGGTCGCCCAAACCGAAATACAAACGGATTACATCGGCTTCACGAGGGGTAAGCGTTTCGAGTGCGCGCTCAATTTCGGTACGTAACGAATCTAAAATAAGCGACTTATCGGGATTTGGTGATTCGTTACTGCGAATCACGTCGTAAAGATTAGAATCTTCTCCTTCCACCAAAGGCGCATCCATAGAGATATGACGCCCTGCATTTTTCATTGATTCTTTTACATCGTTTACGGACATATCTAACTCACGTGCAATTTCTTCGGCTGAAGGCACACGCTCGTTCGCCTGCTCGAGGTAAGCGTACATTTTGTTGATTTTGTTGATAGAACCAATTTTGTTCAACGGCAAACGCACAATACGCGATTGCTCGGCTAAGGCTTGCAAAATAGACTGACGAATCCACCATACGGCATAAGAAATAAACTTAAACCCACGAGTTTCGTCGAATCGTTGTGCGGCTTTGATGAGCCCTAAGTTCCCTTCGTTGATAAGGTCAGGAAGAGTAAGACCTTGGTTTTGGTATTGCTTAGCTACCGATACTACGAAGCGCAAATTTGCTTTGGTTAGTTTTTCTAAAGCAGCTACATCGCCTGCTTTGATACGTTGTGCTAATTCTACCTCTTCATCGGCAGTGATCAAATCTACACGCCCAATCTCTTGTAAGTACTTATCAAGAGATGCGGTTTCACGGTTGGTTACCTGTTTGGTAATTTTTAGTTGTCTCATTCAGAAAAAATCCTTAATTTTGTCGATTCTTATACGTCCTATTATACGTATAGCTTTACACAGATGTTACAAAACTTTTGAATTTTAACATTATATTAACAGATGAAATATAGTTTTATCATTCCTATATACAACCGTCCGGACGAGTTAGATGAACTACTAAACAGCCTTGTATCACAAACTTACGAAGATACTTTTGAGGTAGTAGTGATTGAAGACGGTTCTTCTATTCCTTCAAAAGAAGTATGCGAGAAATACAATGATGATTTATCAATTACCTATCTTCCTAAACCCAACTCGGGACCAGGTGACTCTCGCAATTACGGGATGCGACACGCTCAACACGATTATTTTTTGATTTTAGATTCCGATTGCATCTTGCCTCCTCACTATTTAGAAGCTGTAGACGATTATTTGCAAACTCATTATGTAGATTGCTTTGGAGGACCTGATACCGCTACTGATGATTTTACTGATATACAGAAGGCTATCAATTACACGATGACTTCTTTGCTCACTACTGGGGGGATTCGCGGTAGTCAAAAGCGCATTCAACGATTTGAACCTCGCAGTTTTAATATGGGACTGTCACGCAAGGCTTTTGAGGCGACAGGTGGTTTTGGGAAAATACACCCTGGTGAAGACCCTGATTTAGTGATACGCCTCTGGGAACAAGGTTTTGATACTGCCTTTATCCCTACTGCTTTTGTGTTCCACAAACGCCGTATTTCTTGGGAAAAATTCCGTACTCAAGTGAGTAAATTCGGACAGACACGCGCTATTCTCAACCATTGGCATCCAGAGTCACGCAAACTTACTTTTTGGTTACCTACCTGCTTTACCTTAGGGCTTTGTGGCGCTCTCCTCCTCCTCATTTTTGGGCGTATAGAACCCTTACTCGTATATGTGTGTTATTTTATACTGATAGGTTGGGACAGTGCTCGAGAAAACCGCAGTGTAAAAATAGGGCTGCTCTCAGTTTGGGCGCTTTTAGTACAGTTTTTTAGCTATGGCTGGGGATTCCTCAAAGCTACTCTTAAAATTTCTTTTTCTAAAAAACCAATGGAACAATTGTTTCCACACTTATTTTTCAATTAGGTGCGAGTGCGAGCCGCACGGGCAAATGCGAGCCGCACCGGCAAGAGCGAGCCGCACTGGCAAATGTGAGTTGAAACTTTAGTAAAGTGTAGTAACATAGCAATATGATATTCAATAAAAAAAGACCTCCGCAAAGAGGTCTTTTTATTTGTAGTAAAGTTATTAATAATTCCCGATAGGGTCACCATTGTGATTGAAAAACAAATCGGTGTGAGAGCCTATGATGTCTACTTTATAACCTATATTGGTTTTTCTAATCCCTTCGATGATATAGCCCTGCTGGGTAACGTAATCGGCTATTTTTTTAGGGAAGAAGGTAGTAGGGATACTATTGCCGTCTTCACCATCTACTTTTAGCCAGTCGCCATTAGCTGTAAATTCTAGCTCGGTGCGATCTCTAAGTTCTACTGAATAGCCATTGATATCATCTTCTCTTTCAACTTCTTTAACAGAAGTATGAGGAAAGTGAATGCTAATAAAATCACGTGCAGGCTGCGGCAATCGTGCGCACGAGCTGAGTGCAAGGGCTGCAAAAGCAGCAAAAAAGAGTTGTTTCATTAGTCGTCTATTCTTAAAAATTGTCCGTTAGCATTGAATTCTAAATCAAGTCCGTTAGCGAGTTCTATCTCATAGCCATAGCGTTTCTTTTGGATTTTGTAGATATCTGTTTGAGGGTAAGTTTTCTTTACGTACTGAGCAATACCATTAGGAATAAGTTTTTCAGGTACAGCCAGAGTGCGAGTTTTTACTTCTTCCCAGTCGCCATTGGCATAGAATTCAATTTCGCTACCATCGTTGAAATACACTTTGTAATCTTGGTCGTGGATATCGTCGTCTCTCCATACCGAAGCGATTTCTTCTATTTTAAAGTATTGTTTCACAAAAGCTTGAGCCTTAGCAGGCAATTGTTCAAAGGTGATAGGAATATCCTTAGCCGATACGTTTTGTACTGCCACTACTGTCAATAAAAAAGTGGCGATCATTGATACTAATTTTTTCATTGTTTTAATCTGTTTTTAAGTTTAACGCTGCAAAGATACTACCTAATTTGGGAAAGAATCTGGAATAATTATACGACCATCTACCATTACGAGTTTTCTATCTGCCATAGTAGCCAATTCTTCGTTATGGGTAACAATTACAAATGTTTGTCGGAATTCATTGCGCAGTTGGAAAAAGAGTTGGTGTAGTTTCTCAGCACTTTCGGAATCGAGGTTCCCACTGGGTTCATCAGCGAATACTACCGAAGGGTG
Organism: Capnocytophaga sp. oral taxon 326 str. F0382; assembly: GCF_000318295.1. Taxonomy (NCBI): domain Bacteria; kingdom Pseudomonadati; phylum Bacteroidota; class Flavobacteriia; order Flavobacteriales; family Flavobacteriaceae; genus Capnocytophaga; species Capnocytophaga sp. oral taxon 326. The sequence continues at coordinate 28,219 of NZ_KB291407.1, read as the reverse complement.
ATTCATCAGGGCACGTGCTACCGACACTCGCTGTTGCTCGCCTCCTGAAAGGGCATTGGGCTTATGGTCGGCACGCGAGGTGAGATGCAAAAATTCTAAAAGCTCCATTGCGCGCTTTTCAGCTTCTTTTTTGCCTATTCCTCTAATGAGTGCAGGAATACAAATATTCTCCAAAGCAGTGAACTCAGGCAACAACTGGTGAAATTGGAAGATAAACCCAATATGTTCATTGCGGAATTTTGCTAAGGCTTTAGAGGATAACGACAATATATCTGTGCCATTAATTACCAACGATGATGGTTTATTGGCATCGGGGCTGTCTAAAGTACCTAAAATGTGTAACAAGGTAGTTTTTCCAGCTCCTGAAGCACCTACTATTGATACAATTTCGCCTTTGGCAACATTCACCGATACGCCTTTAAGCACTTCTAAATCTTTATATGTTTTATGAATATTGGTAGCTTGAATCATTTATTTTGCATTTTGATAGATATATACTTCGGTAGCGCCTACACCGTATTTGGCATATTCGGCATCGTAGAAAGTAACGTTAGAATAACGCCCCAAGAGGAATTCTAACTCGGTGCGCAGCACTCCCTCTCCCACACCGTGAATGAACACTACCCGCTGGATGCGCTGTGCAATAGCAAACTCTAACTGCCGGCGAGCGGTTTCGAGTTGTAGGGTAAGCATATCGTAATTGGTCATATTTCTTGTAGAATCAACCAATTGCTCGATGTGCAAATCTACCTCCATTGGAGGGATGTTGCGCTCTTTTTTAGTAAGTGGCGATTTGTTCTTTCGCTTGCTCACTACATCTTTGCGCAAACTCTCTTCATCTATATTTGTAAAAGCTCCTTTTAGAGGTGCATCTTCTTCAATAACTATTATTTCCTCAGGACGAAAAGTGAGCTCAAACCCTTCAGTAGTAAGCACTGTTACCTGCTGAGGCGTAAGGCGCACTATATGTCCTTTGATGGTATCGTCTAATACTTCTATGTAATCTCCTATGTTCACTGTGTTAATTTGCTAATTTGCCAATTTGCTAATTTGCTAATTATCTTCTGGGTTTCTTATTTTCGTTGCTGGGTCTTGAAAATCTTCCTCATTTTTAGAGGGTAGGTTACGCGAAATGCGGTAAATACCTATCATCAATAGGCTTATACCGCCAATGAGTAACGCTTGGTCGTATTTGGGGAACAAATAACGCGACAGCGCTACCAATACCCCTAAAATCATTAGTATGTAATTCATTTTTTATCAGGTTTTAGGTTTCAGGCATCAGGTGTCAGCCTAAAATCTGACCTCTGACCCCAAAAATCTATTTAATTGCTAATATTCCTTTTGCGAGTTCAATCATTCTTGGGTCGCCGGTGTGCTTATTAGGCTCATCAGAGAGTTTTACAGTAGGCACCCACTCGTTGTCGCTGGTGAGTACTTCGGTGAGTTTCATCACTATGTTCATCGGGCGCAACCCTACATCATTAGTAAGGTCGGTACCTATACCAAATGAAATACCTATTTTTCCTTTACAAGCCTCAGTAATAGCTTGTACTTTTTGAGGGTTAAGTCCGTCGGAGAAAATAATGTATTTAGAGAGTGGGTCTATCCCCATTTTCTTGTAGTGAGTAATCGTTTTTTCAGCAAAGACTATAGGGTCGCCACTGTCGTGACGCACACCGTCGAACAACTTACTAAATTTCTTGTCGAACTGCTTGAAAAACACATCGGTAGTATAGGTGTCGGAAAGGGCTACCCCAAGGTCGCCACGATACACATCTACCCAGTGTTCCAAGGATAGTGCATTAGCCATTTTGTAGCTGTACTCGGCTGCGTGGAACATAAACCATTCGTGGGCGTGAGTACCTATAGGTTTCACCTTATATTTCATCGCAAAATGCACATTGCTAGAGCCTATAAAAGTTTGGTTGTAGCCTTCCATTAAAGTGTGCATCACGATGTCGTGCACGTGATACGAATGGCGACGACGGGTGCCAAACTCAGCAAATACAACGCCTAATTCTTTGTATAACAATTCTTTTTCACGGGTGTTAGCAATCACCTGCTCATCTGTCCAAGCCGTCGCTTTGGTAAGTTTGTAGAAAAGTTCGCTAATCACCGAAAGCAGAGGTACTTCCCAAAGAATCGTGCGATACCAATACCCCTCAACAGTTACCTGCAAGTCGGTGCCGTGTTGTTCGATATGCACTTCAGAAGGGTCATAGCGATACCCTTCCAAAAAGTCTAAATACAACGGACTCAAATAAGGGCAGTTATCTTTCAAAAACTGTTTTTCGGCTTTAGTGAGTTTCAGTTTTGCCATATTGTTCACCTCTTCGCGCATAGCATCGGCAAAGCCTTCGGGGAACTCGTGTTTGCCGCGGTTGATAAAGGTGTAACGCGCTTTGTTTTTAGGGAATAACTGCACTACGCCACATTGCATAGTGAATTTGTAGAAATCGTTGTCTAATAATGAATTTAAGATTGCAGACATATATTCTCAATTAACAATTAATATTTAACAAAAGCAACTGTTTATCAATGAATGAAAAACAACCCCATTTTGTTGAAAATGTTTTATTTTGGGCAAAGATATGATTTTTTTTTTAATTAGAATGAATTGTTAGGAATATAATAGGCTAAACAGAAAAAAATACTAATTCACTCATTGGCTAATTAACAAATTATTCGTAATTTTGCCCCCAAAACAGATTTTAGAATGTCGAGACTTAAATTACTTCTTTTATTTTTATTTATAACAACCGCCCCCGTAATAGGTCAAATAGGTAATAATCAGCAATATAACAATGTTGATATCACCACTGTAAACATCGATAATCTCACCGATGGACAAATCAAAACCTATTGGGATCGCGCTCAAGCACAAGGTTATACCTTAGACCAATTTCTCGCTTTAGCACGTTCACGCGGTATGCAAGAAACGCAAGTGATGAAATTGCGCCAACGCATTATGCAACTCGACAGCTATTCTGGCACTCAAAAATCTAATGCTAAAAACAAGAACACCAATGACAAAATGCGCCGTCCTGCGGAGGGTGATGACATCTTTGGTTATACCGGTAGAGAGAAAAAAGATTCCCTCAACCGCAAACAGAAAAAAGACTCTATCTTTGGGATGAGTTTCTTCAAAAATCCCAAAATTTCCTTTACTCCTAACCTGAATATGCCTACCCCCGAAAACTACCAAGTAGGGCCTGGCGACGAACTACTTGTGGAAGTGTGGGGAGCTACCGAGGGTTCTTTCAAACAAAAAGTAGATGCTGAGGGTAATATTTTTCTCAATGGTGTGGGACGCATACACGTATCAGGACTTTCGTTCAGTGAGGTAAAAGCAAAGATAAACTCGTATCTAAAACGCATCTATTCAGGCATTTCAGCCCCCGATGGCAGTTATGCTAAAATCTACACGGGCGTAACTATCACCCAAGTGCGCACCGTAAAAGTAAATATCATTGGCGAGGTAGTAGTGCCTGGCACTTATTCACTTAGCTCACTTTCTACCGTACTCAACGCTTTATACGCCTGCGGAGGCCCCTCAGAAAGCGGTTCATTTCGCGATATCAACGTATTTAGAGGAGGCAAGAAAGTCGCTACTTTCGATGTGTATAACTTCCTGATTAACGGTTCGGAAAAAGGTAATATCGGCTTGCAAGACCAAGACGTAATCATCGTATCACCCTACAAAAACCGCGTGTGGGTAGAGGGCAAAGTAAAACGCAAAGGACTGTACGAAATGCTCGACAATGAAACTCTTGCTAACCTTGTTACTTTCTTTGGAGGTTTTACTTCCGATGCTTTTACCAATACTCTTGTGTTAGAACGCATTAAAGATGCTAAACGCGAAGTACAAGAAATTGCCTTTAGCGAAATTGGCAAGATGAAAATGCAAAATGGCGACCGCCTAAAAGTGCATTCTATCACCAATGAATACCGCAATCGCTTGAGTATAGGGGGAGCCGTTTATCAGCCTGGCACTTATGAGTTTAAAGAAGGAATGACCGCTCACGACTTACTCGAAAGAGCCAATGGTGTGAAAAAAGATGCTTCTCTCAATCGCGGACTCATCTTCCGCACCGAAAACCGCGTAGATTACCAAACGCTTAGCTTTTCGGTTAAAGACCTCATCGAGAAGAAAAACGACATCCCTTTGAAGGATAACGACAGCATTCATATTTTCTACAAAGATTCTCTTCAATACAAACGCTTTGTAAAAGTAGAAGGCGCTGTAAATTCTCCTAAAGAATTGCCTTTTATGGAGAATATGAAAGTGGAAGATGTGATTGCCTTGGCGGGTGGTCTCTCTAATGGTGCCGACCCCTCGACTATTGAAGTGTTTAGAGAAATAAACGACGGTAGCTTCCAGAGACTCAGTACAGCTTTCAAAGTATCGTCTAACAATGAGCTTTTACCTGAAGAAGGTACCAATACACTCACCCTGCAACCTAACGATATTGTTTCAGTACGTTATATCAAAGGTTTTACCCCTCTGCAAACAGTCTCAGTAATGGGAGAGGTTGTCTACCCTGGGGTTTATAGCATCCAAAGCAAGAACGATCACATTTCCGACCTATTAGAGCGTGTGGGAGGCTTTACTCCTTTTGCCTATAAAGAAGGGGCAACTTTGATTCGCAAAAAAACTGATGAGGGTGAAATTCAACAAGAAGATTTTTTAAAAGAATTGGTAGAGTTAGAAAGTAATAGTAGTGAAACTGCTAAATCACTGAAAAAAGCCAGCAAAAAAACTTCAGAATACCGTATAGGGATAGACATTAATAAAATTTTGAAAAAGAAACACAGCAAGCACGATTTACTCCTCAGTGATGGTGATGTGCTGCTCATTCCTTCTGAAAAACAAACTATTGAAGTACGCGGTGAGGTGTTAGCCCCTTCATTGGTGCGTTACCAAAAAGGACTTTCCTTGATAGATTACATCGATAGAGCAGGAGGTTTTGGCAATCAAGCTAAAAAGCGCGCCATCTACGTGCTTTACGCCAATGGCGATGTGCGCGCTACTCGCAATTCTCTTTTCTTTAGAAACTATCCTAAATTGGAACCCGGTGCTATCATTATCGTACCATCTAAACCCGAACGCCAACGCCTTAGCACTGGCGAAAGTATAGGTATTATTTCGGCAATTACCACTATGGGAGTGCTTATTTACAATGTACTAAAAAATTAGAACTATGGCAATTAACGAAAATCAAGAAATAAGAGCTTCAGAAGACGTTACCAATCATTTAGAGGAAAATAAATTGATTCCTGTAGTCAACTCTGTAGAAGAAGGAACTGCTGAGGACGAAATAGATTTAATGCAGCTTATTCGCAAGATATGGAGCGCTCGCAAATCAATTTTGCTATTTACTTTGATCTTCTTTGTTATAGGGGTACTCATTGCCTTATTCTCGGCTAAAGAATACACCGCTACCACCATTATGGTGCCACAAACTACTGATGGCAAATCAACTGGTGGATTGGGAGGATTGGCAGCAATGGCAGGTATCAGTTTGGGAGGAGGCTCCGAAACACTCCCGCTCACTACCTACGCTAAAATCATTGAGAGTGTACCTTTTAAACAGAAATTAGCACAGACTAAACTCACATTTTCTGATATTCCTAAACCAGTAACTTACGAAGAATATTGTAAGAACTACACTAAACCCAGTCTGTTGGGGCGCGTAATGGGTATTTTTAGTTTTTCTAAAGCGACCCCCGCTCCCACTCCTGCAGCCCAAGACAGTACAGATATTACCCGACTCACCGACCAAGAGAGAGGAATTCTCAACAGTATCGACAGCCGTATCAAATTGGATATGAGTGAAAAAGACGGTTATTTCACCCTCTCGTTTGTGATGGGAGAAGCACTCCCTGCCGCTCAAATGCTCGAAAGTGCCCAAAAAGTACTGCAGGAAACTGTAACCAATTTTAAATTACAAAAAGCCAAAGAAGAATTCGACTTTGTACAAAAACGCTTTGTAGAAGCCGAAAAAGACTTTAAAAACAAACAATACGCTGTGGCAGGTTTCCAAGACCGCAACCGCGACCTCTTTAGCAACCTTCCTCAAACTCGTTTACAACAACTACAAGCGGAGTACAATTTGGCTTTCAACGTCTATACCGAGCTCGCTAAACAGCTGGAAGCCAAACGCATCAAGATGAAAGAAGACCAGCCTATCTTTGCTGTTATCGAGCCCGTGAGCATACCAAACTCTCCCTCTAAACCCAAACGAATGATGATTATCGCTATCTGGACGTTCTTAGGAGTACTCGTAGGTATTGGTAATGTATTCCTTAAAGACTTTAGACGACAACTCAAATCTAACGACTAATGACTAACAACTATATTATTTTTGATATGGACGGGGTGCTATTAGACAGTGAACCAATGCACCAAGAGATTATTTATGAGACTTTTCAGTTGAAAGGTATTCCGTTTGACAAGGCGTATATACAAACTCTCACGGGAATGTCGGCTTTCCCAATGTGGGAAAAGGTAAAACGCGATGCCCAGCGAACAGAAAGTGTAGAGGAGCTAATGCAGTTTCACCGCAATTACTTTTTCAAACGATTACCCGAAATGAAAGTACCTTTAGTGCCTCACGTAAAAGAAGTGTTAGAGAAATTTAAGAATGAAGGAAAACACCTATCATTAGCTTCTTCATCTGGACGCAAACTCATTGATATTTTTACTCAGCAAACAAATATAGCACACTATTTTGAAGTGATAATGAGTGGCGATGATGTGCAATACAGCAAACCTAATCCCGAAATATTCCTAAAGGTAGCCCAATGGTACCACTTGCCAGCAACACAATTTACAGTGATAGAGGACAGTACCAATGGCGTAAAAGCTGCCAAAAGTGCTAATATGCAGTGTGTAGGCTTCCAGAATCCCCTTTCAGGCGGACAAGATTTAAGTCAAGCCGACCTACTTATCCATTCAATGCAAGAACTTTTATGACAAACAGTAACATACAACTCATAGAATGTGTAACGATAGCCAATGAGGATTATTTACAATCTTTATTGGCTGTTGGTTTTTATGGTCTTGCCCTCAAAGCCGAACTACACCCTTTAGTTAGTCATTTAGATTTTTCAAACACCCAAACTAAAATACTGCTTTTAGACGACGAACTGCCTGCTATTGCAAAACAAGGTATTACTATTAGCAGTTTGGCTACTGCCTACCGATCTGGTACTACGCGTTTTTATAGTGCTATCAAAGGTTATGGTGGCTATCTTCCTACTGAAAAACTCCTCACCTTCTTCCAAGCCCAACACCTCTCTACGGGTATGAACCTGCTCGCTTTTGAGAGTGCTTATAACGAAGCGCTACATCAGGTAACAGGTAATAGGTAACAAGTAAAGCTGGGTATGTGAGCAAGTTCAATGACTTTATCAAAGTTTTTCTTACTTCCTCCCTAAAATCGAAATCCCTATAGCACAATCTAAACAGCGTTTGGATTGGCAATAATGTTTGTATTGTTGTAGAAGTACTTGGGTGTCGAAAGCAGTGGTAACAGAGACTCCTAATTGTTGGTATTGGGTGATAATGCTGTTGCTCTCAGCAGTCATTGTTTTGAGTTCTTCGATAAGAGATTCACTCACGTCCTTGCCTAAACTTTGGTAATAGGCATATTTGAGTGGAATGAATACATTTATCCAAATAAGTGTGATGAGGGTTGCACTAATAGGCTTTTTTACTTTTTTAGAAGCCTTGGTAAAGGTATAGTGGGTTTCCCAAAATTCGGAGACTCCTACGGCAAAGAGTTTTTGGATACTTTTGAAATCATTCACTTCAAGAATTTGAGAAAACAAACTTTCGTTTAGTTCGTATAGCTGTGCGAGTTGCGAGAGTCGGATAGTGGGAAAACCTTGCGGACGCAAACCGGTGAAATGTATTTTTACTACGGGTGCAGAGAGATTGTATTTTTGTTGTAGGTAGTGATAATTTTGCAAGAGTTCACGTGGGTAAGTGAGTTCAGTTTCTTCGGGGAGTAAGCCTGCTTGCCCCAATAGTAGTGCTTCTAAATGCAAGGGATGTGAACGCTCTTTACGGATAATACTAAAATCGAGATGTTTGCCCAATTGCAGGAATGCTTCGCCGTTTACAGTACCTCCAAAAGACTTGAGAAGCATACAAAAAAGTACTTTCTCCCAATCAAAATTGGCAGCTTTCCACAACTCGTTCACAACAGTAGCTTTTTCTTCTAAACGTTCCACTAACAGACGTTCATTCCACGAAAGCAAAGTAATGGCAGGTATGGTGGTATATTCCTTTTCACAAGGAATAAACTGGTAGTGTGAGGCTACAGTTGTATTGTACCGCTCTAAGAGTTCGGAGGAGATAAGACCTCGGAGTTCTAAAGTGGGAATAGGCTGGTTGTTAGCATCGAATACTTCTATATCGTGTTCCCAAACTACGTGCAGAATCACATTGCGATAAGCGGGATCACTCTCGTGACCGTGTATATACCAATGCGATGATTTGAGATGCATTTCTACATTACCTGCCCATTGCTGCTCACCTATAAGCAGTTGGGCACTTTGGAAATCGGGACCTGAAAGAGAATTATACTCACCAAATGAGAGAATTTGCAAGCGCTCTCCCGTAGTAAGTACAGTGTTGAGAGGTACTTTTTTGTATTTCCATAGGTAGTGTAAGAAATCTTCTTTCATTTTGTTTAGGTAAGAGATAAGAGGTAAGAAATAGTACCAGCTTATTTAATTAGTAAAGGTCGTAACACGACGGACAACTAAAAATTTTAGTAAAGGTTGTAACAATGCAAATTATTCTCGAGTTGGGATTTTTAATCTTTTTTCTGTGTATAGAAAAAGAAAATAATAAAGGGTAGCTAAGAGTATTCCAAAGATCCAACCTACCAATACATCACCTGGGAAATGCACGCCTAAATAAATACGGCTATAACTCACAATCACCGACCAGCAGAGCAGTAGGATGACGATATATCGGGCGTTTTTTCTAAGCAAGTAACTAAAAAATACGGCTATTGCCATTGTATTGGCGGCGTGTGCTGAAAAGAACCCATACTTACCACCGCAAATCACCATTCGCATTTGCCCGATAAGACTCTCATCGTGACAAGGGCGCAAGCGCTGGAATCCGTGTTTGAAAACGTTCGCCAGCTGGTCGGTAGTGGTGATGATTATAGCAGTGAATACCAAGATGAGCAACACTCGTTTCCAATGGAAATACCTGAAACACAAGTATAACAAAAAAGCATAGAGGGGGATAGACGAGAGTTCATTGGTAATTACTAACCAAAGGCTATCGGCTTCGGGCGTTCCCCAACTATTGAGGTAACAGAGCAGTTGCTTATCCGTTTCTATAAGGTATTCTAACATTATTTACGTTTTTTCTTCTTTTTAAAAGCCTGTTGGAGAGCTTCAGCAGTCTTTTGTTTGCGACTTTCTCTTTGTCCTTTTTTGCGACTTCTACCCTCATCATTGCCGTGTTTTCTACCGTCATCATTTCCGCGTTTGCGTCCGCCACGGTCTCTGCCAGCTCCTTTGGTTGAGAGCTCTACATTGATGAAACGACCGTCCATTTGGAAGTCGGTAAAGGTGCTCATTACCAAATCGGAGAGTTCAGCATCGGTATTGAAGAAAGAAAAACTGTTCTTTACATCTACTTTGAAAACATCATCACGACCTAAATTAAGGGTTGCTTTGAGGAAATCTTTGAGTGATTTCCAGTCGTAGCCATCGCGTTCACCTATGTTGATGAAATAGCGCACTTCATCGCTATTACCCCCACTGCGGCTTTCGCGCTCGTTCTCTACCGATAAGTTTTCGGCATTTTTATAATAATTGAAGAAACGCGTAAACTCTACTGAGAATATTTTCTTGATGAGCTCTTCACGATTTACTTCTTGCAGTTCTTTATAGATAGCTGGCAAATAATCGTCGATAGCAGGATTTACTTCTGTATTTTTGAGGTTGTTAGCCAAGTGATAGAGCTGTATCTCGCAGATTTCCATACCCGACGGCAATTGTTTCTGCTCAAAAGGTTGCCCTATCATCTTTTCGATAGTTTTTATTTTCTTCACCTCACTTTTTGGCAAAATTACCATCGAAATTCCCGATTTACCAGCACGACCTGTACGCCCACTGCGGTGGTTGTAGGTTTCTATTTCATCGGGTAATTGGTAGTGAATAACGTGGGTGATATCGTCTACATCAATACCGCGGGCAGCGACATCGGTAGCGACGAGCATTTGTATTTGGCGTGCGCGGAAGGATTTCATCACCAAATCACGTTGATTCTGACTTAAATCTCCGTGAAGGGCAGCAGCATTGTAGCCGTCTTCGATGAGTTTTTCGGCTACAGCCTGTGTATCGCGTTTGGTACGGCAAAACACTACTGAGAAGATATCGGGGTTAGCATCGGCGAGGCGTTTTAGGGCTTGGTATCTATGGCGACCGCTCACTATATAGTACTCGTGTTGCACGGTGTTAGTAGCCTGATTGCGAGTTCCTACTGTTATTTCGATAGGCTTACGCATAAACTTGCGCGCTATCTTAGCCACCTCGTTAGGCATAGTAGCCGAAAAGAGCCAAGTGCTTTTTTCTTGAGGAGTATGCGATAGAATAGCGGTAATATCTTCATAGAAGCCCATATTGAGCATTTCGTCGGCTTCGTCGAGCACACAATAGTTGATATGACTGATATCTACGAAGTTACGGCGTATCATATCTTGCATACGCCCAGGAGTAGCCACGATAATTTGTGCGCCTTTTTTGAGGCTACGCGCTTGTTCCTCAATACTTGCGCCGCCATATACCGCCACTACGTTCACCTTAGGGAGGTACTTAGCATAATTGCGGAGTTCAGAAGCGATTTGCAAGCAGAGTTCGCGTGTAGGTGAAAGGATAAGACCTTGAGTTACACGGCTATCAGTATCGATAAGTTGGAGGAGAGGAAAGCCGAAAGCGGCTGTTTTACCAGTACCCGTTTGGGCTAAAGCTACCATATCAGCACCATTTGCCAAAAGAGTAGGAATGGCTTTTTGCTGAATTTCAGAAGGAGTTTCAAAGCCCATATCGCTGATGGCTTTGAGGATAGGTTCATCAAGACCTAATTGTTCAAATAAATTCATTAATACAATTTGTAAATTAGCAAATTTGCCAATTTGCTAATGTATTTTAAAGCGCAAAGGTACAACAATATTTTCAATTGACAATTGATAATTGACAATTAAGAAGAAAAAACTTTGCCAAAGGTGCGAGCCACACGGACAGGAAACTTTGGCAAAGTGTGATATAATAATTTATATTGTGTTTCTTCTTATTTTTTTATAAAAAAGGAAACAATCAAGAGAATTATTGCAATGGACATTATTGCGAATCCTGCTATACGAAACCCCTTATAAAAAAACGTTTTATCTTTATCGTCTACTATTTGGTGTTCACTGGGAGTTTCGGGCAAATAAGCTACTGTAATACTCTCGCCTGCTCGATAATTGGTTTGACGGCTACCACTATGAGCCCCAAAATAGGTTACACAAAAAGTATGAGCCGAATTAGCATATTTCAAGTTTATAGGGGCGTTTGAGTTTAGAACAAGAGGTTTTACAATATAAGTATTTTCTCCTACAGTATACTTATAGACTACATAAGTCCTATTATTAAAACCAATACCTCCTACACCTTGACTGCCTGATTTGACAATTTCTAATACTTCTCCTTGTGCTTTCCCTTGATATAGTTTTTTGTTCTTTTCGGTAATTCTTTTGTTAATCTCAGCAGAGACCAAGAATACAAGCGCAAACAGAAAGAATATGCCAGAGCTTAGCAACATTCCTATTTGGTTGTTCATTTGGTTGTCCATTACCTAGTGATTTATTTATTGGATACTAATATCCACTCTCCGCTATTTATTAGGGGGTCAGCTTGCTTGAACTTGAGCTCTTTGCGTTCACCGGTGCGGATGTTTTGGATTACTACCTTATCGTTACGACCAATTTTAGGTTGTTCGCGTACGATGGTTTCTACTACCGAACGGCGCTGTGAGGCTTGTTGCCCTACTTCACGGGCGCGTTGTGCCATTTCATCGCTGTTGAGGGCTTCTTCCTTATTGGTTTGATAGCGTTCACGAGTGCGTTGTGGCGCGTGGGCTTCCTGTACGGGTGGATTTTGAGTAGGCAATTCGGCTTTGAACAAGAAAGAGATAATCTCTTTGTTTACCTTATCGACCATAGCTTTAAACAACTGATAGGCTTCAAACTTATAAATGAGTAGCGGGTCTTTCTGTTCGTGTACCGCTAATTGCACTGATTGTTTGAGTTCGTCCATACGGCGGAGGTGCGTTTTCCACTCTTCGTCGATGATGCCAAGGGTAATATTCTTCTCGAAATCGCTTACGAGTTTCTTACCTTGGGTTTCGTACGCCTCTTTGAGGTCGGTTACGATGTTGAGCATCTTTTCGCCATCGGTGAAAGGCACGACGATGCGCTCGTAAGTATTATTAGGATTTTCGTATACCTCTCTAATCACTGGGAAGGCTTGAGCGGCACTGCGTTCAGCTTTTTCCTGATAGTGTTTGAGCGCTTCGTGATACAAGGTGAAAGTAAGGTCGTTTGGCGATTGTTTAGCAAATTCGGCTTCTGAAATTTGTGTTTTCAATGAGAAATATTTGATGAGCTCGAAAGTGAAATTCTTGTAGTTATTACCACCTTTGTTGCTCTCTACTATATTCTCGCAAGTATCAAATATCATATTTGCCAAATCCACTTTTAGGCGTTCACCTTCAAGAGCGTGGCGACGGCGTTTATAAATTTGCTTGCGTTGTGCGTTCATCACGTCGTCGTACTCTAACAGACGTTTACGCATACCGAAGTTGTTTTCTTCTACCTTTTTCTGAGCTGCCTCGATGCGTTTGGTCATCATAGAGTGCTGAATTACATCACCTTCTTTATGACCTAAGCTGTCCATTAGTCGGGCGATACGTTCAGAACCGAAGAGGCGCATTAGATTATCTTCAAGAGAAACGAAGAAGAGTGAGCTACCAGGGTCACCTTGACGACCAGAACGACCGCGCAACTGACGATCGACACGGCGAGAGTCGTGGCGTTCGGTACCTATAATTGCCAAACCTCCTGCAGCTTTTACTTCGGGAGTTAACTTGATATCGGTACCACGTCCCGCCATATTGGTTGCGATGGTTACCACACCACTATGTCCGGCTTCGGCTACGATTTCAGCTTCTTTTTTATGCAATTTCGCGTTCAACACATTGTGTTTCACCTTGCGCATTGTAAGCATACGGCTGAGGAGTTCGGAAACTTCCACAGAAGTAGTACCAATCAACACTGGACGACCAGCTTCAGAAAGTTTTACTACCTCATCAATTACGGCGTTGTATTTCTCGCGTTTGGTTTTATAGATAAGGTCGTTGTGGTCTTTGCGGGCAATAGGACGGTTGGTAGGGATTTCCATTACATCGAGTTTATAGATTTCCCAGAACTCACCTGCCTCGGTGATAGCAGTACCCGTCATACCCGCTAACTTGCTATACATACGAAAGTAGTTTTGCAAGGTAATAGTCGCATAGGTTTGGGTAGCTGCCTCAATTTTCACATTCTCTTTGGCTTCAATCGCTTGGTGCAAACCATCGGAATAACGACGACCGTCCATAATACGACCTGTTTGTTCATCGACGATGAGCACTTTGTTGTCAATCACCACATACTCTATATCTTTTTCAAAGAGAGTGTAGGCTTTGAGCAATTGGTTAAGGGTGTGAATGCGTTCGCTTTTTACGCTAAAATCTTGGAATAATTTATCTTTTAGTTTAGCTTCTTCTTCAATAGGGAGTCCTTGGTTCTCGATATTGGCAATTTCTACCCCAATATCAGGTAAAACGAAGAAATCTTTATCACCATCATAGGCAATATCAGCAAACCCTTTATCGGTAAGCTCGATTTGGTTGTTTTTCTCATCAATCACGAAGTACAATTCGGCATCTACCTTTGGCATTTCGCGATTGTTATCCTGCATATAGTAATTTTCAGTTTTTTGGAGGAGTTGTTTTACCCCTTCTTCACTGAGGAACTTGATGAGCGCTTTGTTTTTAGGCAAACCGCGATACACGCGCAAGAGTTGGAATCCTCCTTCTTTGGTATCCCCTTCGGCGATGAGTTTGCGGGCATCGGCTAATACTTTGGTGAGGTAAGTACGCTGTTTGTTTACCAAATTTTCTACTAAAGGTTTCAGTTCGTTGAACTCGTGCAATTCGCCTTTAGGGGTAGGACCTGAGATGATGAGCGGTGTACGAGCATCGTCTATCAATACAGAGTCGACCTCATCGACAATGGCATAGTTGTGAGCGCGTTGCACCAAATCTTCGGGAGTGTGCGCCATATTGTCGCGGAGGTAGTCGAAACCAAATTCGTTGTTAGTTCCGTAGGTAATATCGGCGTTGTAAGCACGGCGGCGGGCTTCGGAGTTAGGTTGGTGGTGGTCAATACAATCCACACGCAAACCGTGAAACTCAAATAAAGGTCCCATCCACGCACTATCTCGGCGTGCCAAATAGTCGTTCACAGTTACGAGATGCACCCCATTCCCCGTTAGGGCATTGAGGTAGACTGGCAAGGTAGCCACAAGGGTTTTACCTTCCCCTGTTTGCATTTCGGCAATCTTACCTTGGTGAAGGGCAATACCTCCAATGAGCTGTACATCGTAGTGTACCATATCCCAAGTAACATCTTTACCAGCGGCGTCCCAGTGGTTTTTCCATACGGCTTTATCACCCTCGATAGTTACATAATCGTGAGTAGCCGATAGTTCGCGGTCGTGCTCGGTGGCTGTTACGGTAATCGTTTCATTATTAGCAAAACGGCGGGTAGTTTCCTTCATCGTAGCGAAGGCTTCGGGAAGAATTTCGTTCAATGCCTTTTCTGAGGCTTGATAGGCTTCACCATTGAGTTTATCTACTTCAGCATAGAGGTCTTCTTTAGCATCGATATCGTCGGTAGCATTTGCTTGGGCTTCGAGTTCGGCTATTTTATTATCGAACTGGGCGCGAGCGTCTTTTATTCTTTGCTTAAATTCAATAGTTTTTGCGCGCAACTCATCGTTAGAGATATTTTCTAACTGAGAGGCGTAAGTTTTTATTTTCTCAACGATAGGTTGGATTGCTTTTAGGTCGTTTTTGGCTTTGTCGCCAACGAAAATTTTAATAAGGGAATTGATAATACTCATAGTTATTTAGCCCCCTCTGCCCCCGAACCCCCGAAGGGGGACAATCTGCAAATGAGGGGTTTTTAATTTATTTGTTTATAATTATATATTTTTCAGTTGTAGTACAAGTCGTAGCACGACAGGCAATTTAAAACTTTGGCAAAGGTGCGAGCTGCACGAGCAATTAGTAGCTTTGGCAAAGGTTGTACCAAGAGTTTGTCAATAAATATACCAAAAGAACAAGAACTGACAATTTGTCACTATACTCATTTGCAAATCTGCTACCTTGCAGATTTGCAAATTAAAATAAAGCCCCACCTACTCTGCTCTCGCAGGTTTCTCTGAAGGAGGGCGTTTGCAAAACGCCCCTACACAACATACCATAAAAGCGACTGATTGTCAGGTTTATAAATTTTGTCAAAGATGCGATCCGCAAGGGTAATTAAGGACTTTGACAAAGTGTAGCGATGCAAATTTTGGGTTAATCTACAAATTGGCAAATTAAAAAAAGTCTCCTCAGAGAGACTTTTATTTTTTAGTATTCATCTTCATTCCATAAGTAGTCTTCTTCCGACGGATAATCAGGCCAGATTTCGTCGATAGATTCATACATATCACCTTCGTCTTCTATTTCTTGAAGGTTTTCTACCACTTCCATAGGAGCGCCTGTACGGATAGCATAATCGATAAGCTCGTCTTTAGTAGCAGGCCAAGGAGCATCACTTAAATAAGATGCGAGTTCTAACGTCCAATACATAAACTAATAGAATTTTATAAATTTTGCGCAAAAGTAATACTTTTTATTTATTATACAAAATAATTTGTTATTTTGCCACGGCGTGTATAGCTTTTCTTCATTTTGTGCTACTCACAAAATATTAGAGCAGGTTCTTTCAGATATACATTTAGCACTACCGAATCTTTCTCTTTCATCTTTATATTATTTATATACACACCTTTATACCCTGAAAAAGTAGTGACTTGCACATCGTATTTTCTATTAGGAAGAAGATAAAAATTAGCTTCTTTATAATTTGAAATAATAGGCAGTCCATTAATATGTAAATACAAATTACTAGTTGACAAAGAGCCGTCTCCTTCAAAAATTTTAATATTTAAAATACTTTTAACCGACGCCCTTTTACTTTTATAATAAGACAATGAGTAATCATCGCCTTTCTTGCCAATTTTCTCTTGATAAGGATCTATTTGCCTTTTCATAGAATTGCAACTACTAAGAAATATTAGTAGACTAATTACAAAGATTGTTAGGATTTGCTTCGCGTTCATATTTTGCTATTTTAATTATTTCTTTTTTCTTTTCTTGAGATAGTTTTTTATATTCTTCTGTTCCTTCTAATCCTGACCAAGCTAAACTTTGGCAATATTAAAATTTATCAAGATATATAAGTTGTTGTTTTGAGGGCGTTTGCAATAGGCTGTTGTTTAATGGGCGTTTGCAAAACGCCCTTACACAACATACTTCAAAAGTGATTGATTATCAGAGTAATAAAACCCCCTTTAAATACTCGCTTACACGACTTCCTTCAAAGGGAGAGATGTGATGTAAAAGCGATAACACTCTGTTAATCAGGGATTATTTTTTCAACTCTCAATTCGTATTATTAACAGGTTTTATTCTCAAGATATAAAAGTTGCAAGAATGAATATTCTAATGTGGAAGTTGGGTTAATAATAGGTAATTTCTCGTTTTTCAATCTCGCTCAAAACTTCTTTACCTGTCCTGATAAGACGCAGAAAACTCTTGCTTTGAAGATAATTACCTTGGTTATCATAAATATATTCATAACGAAATGTTGCTGTGTGTTTGAGAGTATCTCTCTTTGTTTCGTGTAATTCTTGGGTAACCCTATGTCGTTTGTTGTTATAAGTGTAACGCCATTCTGTTGTGAACTTCCACTCATCTTTGCCAAAAAGCCTCCATTCGTATTGCTTTTTATTCTTTATATTGAAGCTGTTTAAACTTTTCCTATAATAACGTGAGTTCGGCGTAAGTAATTATATAACAATCAGTAAAATATTTTTAATTTCCCACGA
>NZ_KB291407.1:10591-10919 GCF_000318295.1 Capnocytophaga sp. oral taxon 326 str. F0382 | reverse complement strand
AATCAATGTTCTGTTATATCGAAATGATGTTATAATAAAGTAAAAGTTCCCAAAAATTAGTAATTGTGTTTAAAAAAAAAAAACACTAAAATTCAGGAACTTTGGGCAAAGATACAATAAATAAATGGATTATTCCCTTTTTAAGTGTAGGAAAAAGAGAATTTAAAAGTAATTTTGATTTAACTTCAATATTTTTATCGATTCTCAAGAAGTTAAAAACAGGAGTACAATGGAGAGAACTTCCAATTGAGAGCTATTTTGAAAAAGGCTTTATTCTCAAGATATACTAGGTTATTGTTTTATGGGCGTTTGCAAAACGCCCCTACAC
>NZ_KB291407.1:0-10571 GCF_000318295.1 Capnocytophaga sp. oral taxon 326 str. F0382 | reverse complement strand
TGCAAAACGCCCCTACACAACATACTTCAAAAGTAATTGGTAATCAAGGTAATCAACTTTGCCAAAGTTTCAGATTTTGGCAAAGTTAGCGACGCAAAAATGATTTTGAGACTTTTTGGACAGCACCCTACATATTTGTTAATTTGCTAATTATCGCGTATCTTTGCGGTTATTAAACAGTTATGCAATGAACATCACCCTTCCTTTATCGCAACTTGTTTCAGGAAAAACGTTACAGCTCTCGGGCTCAAAATCGGAGAGCAATAGAGCACTTTTGCTACAAGCATTCTTCCCCGAATTACAGATAAAAAACCTCTCTACCGCCGATGATACCCTTCTCTTACAGCGCGCGTTACAATCAAAAGAGGGAACTAT
Organism: Capnocytophaga sp. oral taxon 326 str. F0382; assembly: GCF_000318295.1. Taxonomy (NCBI): domain Bacteria; kingdom Pseudomonadati; phylum Bacteroidota; class Flavobacteriia; order Flavobacteriales; family Flavobacteriaceae; genus Capnocytophaga; species Capnocytophaga sp. oral taxon 326. The sequence goes on along the minus strand of NZ_KB291407.1, from coordinate 10,196 downwards.
TGATATTCACCACGCAGGTACAGCAATGCGCTTTCTCACGGCTTATTTTGCTACCCAAGTAGGGCGCGAGGTATTACTCACTGGCTCGGCAAGGATGAAAGAGCGCCCTATTCACTTATTAGTGGAAGCACTGCAGCGTTTAGGGGCTGATATTTGCTATGGAGAACGCGATGGATTTCCGCCCTTATATATTAAAGGTGTAGCACTTAGCGAAAAAGAAGTGCGTATTCGCGGCGATGTGAGCAGTCAGTTTTTTTCTGCCTTATTGCTCATCGCACCTTCATTGCCAAATGGACTTACACTGATTTTGGAGGGGGAGCTCACCTCGGTACCTTATCTGAAAATGACGGTGAGTTTCCTGCAATACTGTTTGGGTGAAGAAGTTGTACAATGGGAAGGCAATGTGCTGAAAGTAGCTTCACACATAAACAAACCTTTAAAAAACAATATATGGGAAGTAGAATCGGATTGGTCGTCGGCTTCTTATTGGTTTTCGTTTGTGGCACTCTCACCTATAGGAACACAGCTCACGCTCACACATTTCAAAGAAGATAGTTTGCAGGGTGATAGCGCGTTACCACAACTCTATAAACATTTTGGCGTAGGCACTACTTTTAAAGGCAGTACAATGCACATTGAAAAAACTACCCTCCCCTACTCTACTCGTTTAGAATTTCAGCTGAACGATACTCCCGACATCGCACAAACCATAGCTGTTACTGCTTTAGGATTGGGATTAGAGGCACACCTCAGCGGATTGCACACGCTCAAAATTAAAGAAACCGACCGACTACAGGCGCTACAAACCGAAATGACAAAACTCGGTGCGACAGTGAACATCACTGATGAGAGTTTGCATTTAGCCCCTTGTAAACACTTGCGTGAGGGGGTGAGTATAGCGACTTATAACGACCACCGTATGGCAATGGCTTTCGCTCCTTTGATGCTCAAAACCCCTATAGTGATAGAGGACAAAGAGGTGGTAAGCAAATCGTATCCAGAGTTTTGGGAACAAGTGGAAGAGGTGTCAGGTGTCAGGTTTCAGGAAACAGATAAGAGATAAGAGGTAAGAGGCATTAGAAAAAAGATAAATAATTGATAATTAGCGTATTAGTTTATTTTTGAAAGAAAATAGAAAAATAAATACTAATTTTTTTATGTAACATAGTGTTTATTAAAGATTTAATTTGTATCTTTGCCGCCTGAAAAGAAAAAAGAATATTCATACAAAAACATATTAAAGATGACAAAAGCAGAAATTGTATCAAAGATTTCCGACAAATTGGGTCTTGACAGAAACGACGTACAACTTACCGTTGAGAACTTTATGGATGAGGTAATTAGCTCATTAGAAAGTGGACAAAATGTGTATTTGAGAGGTTTTGGTAGCTTCATTATCAAAACAAGAGCTGAAAAAACAGGTCGTAACATCTCAAAAAACACTACTATCAAAATCCCTGCACACAACATTCCTGCCTTTAAGCCAGCAAAAGTATTTGTAGAAGGGGTGAAAGCAAAAGTGAAAGTGAAAAAGTAATACGCCCCTGTATTAGTTTAAGTAACTGAATAATTAACACATAAAATAATAAAGTTATGCCAAGCGGAAAAAAAAGAAAAAGACATAAAGTGGCTAACCACAAACGCAAAAAAAGAGCGAGAGCTAATCGTCACAAAAAGAAAAAGTAGTGTAATACTACTTTTTCTTTTTAACAGACAAATCGTACCTTGATTTATTAATTATTAACTAAAAAAATCCAACAAAGTGGACAAAGAATTAATTATTCGTTCTGGTTCCTCTTACGTAGATTTTGCTTTGCTCAGAGATGGTAGGCTCATAGAACTTCACAAAGAAGAAGATACCAATGGATTAGGAGTAGGTGATATAATGCTAGCCAAAGTGCGCAAACCTATACAAGGGCTCAATGCAGCCTTTGTGAATGTAGGGCACGAAAAGGATGCTTTTTTGCATTATCACGACTTGGGACCTCAATTGGCTTCCTTACAAAAGTTTCTCAAATGGATACTCTCGGGAAAACTAAAAGACTTTTCACTAAAAGATTTCCCCTTAGAACCAGACATCAACAAAAATGGGTCAATAGCCGATACCCTCAAGCCTAACCAGCCTATATTAGTGCAGATAGTAAAAGAACCTATCTCAACTAAAGGACCACGCATCAGCTCTGAACTTTCTATCGCGGGGCGCTACCTCGTACTGGTGCCTTTCTCCGACCGTATTTCTATCTCACAAAAAATAGAAGGTAAAGCCGAGAAAGAACGCTTGAGAAAACTCTTGCAAGGCATTAAACCTAAAGGCTTTGGTGTGATAGTACGCACTGTGGCAGAAGGTAAAAAAGTAGCGGAACTCGACAAGGATTTGCAAGGTCTCTTCAACCGTTGGGTTTTGATGTGTAGAAAAATACAAAAAGCGGTTTACCCCTCAAAGGTGATGAGTGAAGTGAGCAAAACAGGTGCTATACTTCGCGATATGTTCAACGATACGTTCACAGGTATACACGTGGATAACGAGCATCTCTACGAACAAATAAAAAAATATGTACAAGAGATTGCTCCTGAAAAAGAGAATATCGTAAAACTCTACCGCTCATCGGTGCCTATATTTGAGAAGTTCCATATCGAACGACAAATAAAAACGGCTTTTGGTCGTACCGTATCAATGCCTAAAGGGGCTTACTTAGTGATAGAACACACCGAAGCTCTACACGTGATAGATGTGAACAGTGGTAACCATTCTAACAAGAACAACGATCAAGAGACCACTGCACTATCGGTAAACCTCATTGCCGCTACCGAAATTGCACGACAACTGCGATTGCGCGATATGGGAGGTATTATCGTTGTAGATTTCATCGATATGGGCAATAGTGAAAACCGCCGTATCCTATTTGACCACCTGCGCAACGAAATGGCTGAAGACCGCGCCAAACACAAAATATTGCCTCCGAGCAAGTTTGGCTTGATACAAATTACTCGCCAACGCGTGCGCCAAGAACTCAACATCAAAACAAAAGAAGAGAACCCAAGCAAAGAAGGCGAAATAGAAGCGCCTATCGTTCTGGTTGATAAAATCAACATAGAACTTGAAAGCATTATTAAGGAGGATGCCTATAAAGGGCGCATTGTGCTGAACGCTCACCCTTTTATAGCGGCTTATTTAACCAAAGGGCTCTTTAGCTCTATCCGTTTTAAATGGTTTTTGAAAGACAAACGATGGATAAAAATCCTACCACGCGATGCGTATACTTATTTAGAGTATCGATTCAAAACCAGTGAAGGAACCCCTCTTTAACATTACCAAACTCGGCGCTTGTGCGCCGAGTTTTTTTTATTTTAAAGCCTTAGAACAAAATGGAAACCATTGTCTCTACAAAAATATTAACTGAAATGCAGCAATCTGTGCTTTCAGGACTTGATATACAGCTGATTGAACACAATTTTGTAAGTGTGAATTTATTACCGATAAAACTCACTCTTCCTTATAACCTTTTAATCTTCACGAGCCAAAATGCGGTGAGGAGTGTTTTGCAGCATCCTTTGGCTACTGCCTTAAAAAATAGTCTGGTGCTGTGTGTAGGCGAACGCACTGCACAACTACTTGAAAAAAGCGGTTTTACGGTGCGCTGTTCTTTCCATTACGCTACCGATTTAACGAAATATCTTTCAGCTAATTTAAAAGAATTTGAAAATATGACACGCATTGCTTTTTTTGCGGGCACACAGCGATTAGAAACGCTCCCACAGTTCTTTGCGAAGTACTTGCCTAATGTAGAGGAAATTACAGCTTATCAAACAGAACTAACACCTATCACTATTCACAAAAAAGTAGACGGGATACTATTTTTCAGTCCGTCGGGGGTGGAGAGTTATCGCTCGTGTAATCCTGCAGGCAAAGAAAAAGTATTTTGCATAGGAGATACTACTGCTGAAGCTGCTCAACGCTATTGGAAAGATGTGGTGATAGCTGAAAAACCAACAATTGACAGTGTGCTGGATCAGGTAAGAGATATGAGGTAAGAGGTAAAAAAATAATGTGAAACACCCAAACTAAGCTATTTCCATACCTTTAATTACTATATCAAATTCTTCTCCTTCTGGACGCTCTTTCACGTATTGTATTTTGCGGATTTTGGTGAGGTAACTATGTTGTGCAATGGCGTGCTTCTCATCATCGGCGATAACGGATACTATTTCACGCTCAGGATAAGTGAGCAATAGCAAGAAATCTAACTGACCATAATCATCGGCGATATGCAAAATACGGGCTTTTTCGGGTAGTGAATGCACGAGTTCGTGATAATGTTCGCGATGCTGCCTATAATCTTCTTTTACAGTGCGCACTACGTAATTTTCCTTGTATAAATAGTTTAAAAACAGTTTCTTTTTTAGGTAATCTACTCCTTCCAATCGCTTGCGCAAGGCGAGGAATTGCTGGCGGTAGAAAGCACCTATCTGTTTGGCTCGTTCGCGTGGAGTGTTGCCAAAACGCTCATCGTTAGGAGCTATGGGTTCGCCTACTACTACCGTAATAGCTCCATCGTAGATAATCACATCACCTTTAGGTTGCACTTCCGAACAACCGTGAATATACACAGGAACGAGAGGTGTTTGGAAATGTTCGGCTATCAGGAAAGAACCTTTGTGAAAACGGTGTATTTGGTTGGTATCGGAGCGTTTACCTTCTGGGAAAATCATTACTGAAATACCGTTCTTCAAGTTCTTTTCGAATAAGGGCATTCCTTTTTCTATACCTTCAGAGGCTGGAAAAAAGCCCATTGCCTGCACATAACGTCCAAATACTACCGAGTTATACACCCAATCGTTTACCATATAGCTAATGCGATGCGTGAAAAGCCCTATTGCCAAAGTATCAAGCCACGAGGTATGATTGGCAATCACTACCGAAGGAGTTGTAAGCTGTATATGGTGTGGGTTCTCTAGCTTTTTGCGCACAAAAGGATTGGCATAAAGCACTGAAGTAGTGAGCGAAGTAGCTAAACGTCTGAGCCACATAGTGCGTTTAGGAGTTATTTTGGCAAGTAGCCAACCTATATTGGAGAGAATAATAGACGATAGTGCATAATAGGTAGTTAGCAGTATGGATTGCAGCAAAAGACGCAAACTGACCGGAGAACGCCCCCTATCAGGACGACGGAAGATACAAAACTTGAATATCGTAGGGTAAAATACAAAAGTTATTGCCAAAGCAGTGAAAATACCTATCACCGATACCGATGCAATTGACTTTAAGGCGGGGTGTTTGGCAAAAATAAGCGTACCGATAGCTAAAAAGGTAGTAATAGACGCTAAAAGTATTGACACTTTGTACACAGGAAGTTCATTTTTACCATCGGTATAGTCTTTTTGCAGCGCACAAGTCATAAAAATACTAAAATCTACCGAATGTCCTAATACCAAAGTGCAGACAATCATACTAAACACATTGAACTCTATGCCAAAAAAGTTCATTAGAGCGGAAGTAACTACCCCTGTAACCCCAATAGGGATAAGAGTGAGTAACACCAACTCTATTCGCTTGAAAAACAAGAGCAGTATGAGGAAAATAGCGATAGACGAATAGTTCACTAACAGCAATATATCGTCTTTGAGTTTGCCTAAAAATGTTTCACTTAGGTTCTTACGGTCGATAACAACAGTAGGCGTACATTTTTCTACTGAATGGATAAAAAGATCACGCTCGGCAGGAGTGAGTTTTACGAGATTAGCAATGGTATAAAAACCTTCTTTTTCGGTAATAAAATCTTCTAACGGAATAGCTGAAAGGGCTTTATAAGCATCAAGGTCTTTTATAACTTCAAAATCACCAGCTATACTTTGGTAGAAAGGTGCGTAAGTTTCTTCTTTAAAACCAACCTCATTTCCTTTTCCTATCAGTTGTTGTTTTAGAAATTGCTGTCTTTCGGCATTCCAAAAATCTTTCCATCGTTGTAAACGCGCTTCTTGTTCTTTTTTAGGCAATACAATCCCCCCAATAGAACTGAATTGCTTGATACTATCGTGTGCTTTATAACTTTGCAACTGCTGATATAGTGTATAATTGCGCTCTAAGGCTTCCTCTAACGAGTTGCCATAAGCAGCGGCATAGAGCGATTTGTATTCGCTATCAGTGATGTTCTCTAATTGATGTTCAGCTGCCTTATAACGTTCGTTGATATAGTTGATATTGGCAATATCGCCATTGAAACGGACATTATGAAAAGTAAAACAACTCACCACTATCAGCAGTAAGCAAGCCCCTACTACCCACTTGTTGTGATGAAATGGATAAGCCCCTATGCGGTCTAAAAAGGTTTTGCGCACCTCGATAGTGCGATTGCCACGGTAGAAATGAGGCACGAGCACCAACGACAATATGGCTGATACCATTATGCCCACGAAAGCAAACACGCCTAAATCTTGCATCACCTCAGAATGCACAAAGAGCAAGCAGAGGAATGAAATGGCGGTAGTGATACTGCTGGGTAATATAGGCACGGTTACAGCACGGTACAACTCGGCGGTGTTTTTAGCTACCTTGTAATGGGTGAGGATATGCAGTGAATAATCGATTGTAACCCCCAAGAGTACCGCTCCTAAACTGATAGAAATTGCCGAAATACTGCCTTTGAGCACATAGAGTGTCGCCAAAGCAGAGAGCACCCCAAAAGCTGAAGGGATAAACGCGATAAATGGGATATAGACACTTCGATAAAAGAAGACAAGCAATAAATAAAGTGCTGATAGTGAAATGAGTACCGTGGTGAGAATATCGGTTTTGATTTGAGAAGCATTGCTCACTGAGATAAAGGGAGCCCCAAAAAAATCTACGCGCACTTTTCCTTTATACTGGGCGTTGAGATGGTCTTGCAACTCGTCTAACCCTGCGACAAAAGCGGCATTGTGTTCGCTATCGTTGCCATCGTACTTAGGGTTGATAAAGAAGAGGATATGCTGCTCGTCGTTAGTAGTGAGGAAACCATTGGCAATCTTAAAATCGTTGCCTGTATTGAGCTCTTGAAGTTTGCGCAAACCGCGAAAAGTGAGACCAAAAGGGTCTTTACGGATAAACTGTTGTGCCACCATACCCGCAGGCGTGAGCATCGTTTTATACTGACTCTCCACCATTGATTTGAGGCTATCGGGGGCTAAACGGCGTTCTAAATAAGCATAATCTTCATCGTTTAGAAAAAGAGGTAGGTGGTCGTTTACAAACTGCCAAGTCTCGTCTATCTCTTCTTCGTTTATAATCCCCTGAATACTTTTGATATACTTCGTCATAGAAGCGTTGAGTGTATCTTGCAGATTTTCGGCAACTGCCTGCATATCTGTAAGCATTCCGCCTTTTTCGACTGTTACCATTACCGAAATTTTATCAGCGAAATTGAGTTGTTTGAGCACCTTAGAAGTGAGGTTCGTCTTGTCGTTTTGAGGAAGTACTTTGGTGATATCCTCTTCAAACCGCAACTGACTCAAGCCATAAATAGCAATGAGCGCCCAAGCGGTGAAGAATGAGAAGGTTGCGAGTTTATGAGTGGTGATATATTGGTAAATTCTGTTTAACATCTCTTACTTGTAATAGCTAATGATTCTTTTTTCTATTTGTGTTTCTTTATAATTATTATTTTTATCCCTTACTTCTATTTTTCTCGATATCCAATTATGATTTTTATCATATACATAATTCGTAATTAGGTATTCCGACATTAAATTATCTTCTAAATCATATAACTTTAGTGATAATACATCTCTTTTATCATTGCTTTTAAATTTTCTTTTCATCTCATACTCCTCATAATCACTAACAATTTCAATAATATCCCCCTTTTCATCATATTTAAATTCTGTAAAACCTTTTACTAACCCCTCAACCTCTGAACTTAGTTCCTCTTTACGGATTTTATTCCCTCTTTTATCATATTTATTTACCAATTTATAACTTGTCTCTTTGATATAAGAACTATCTTTTTCATTTACTAATACATATACAAGCATCTCCTCATCTATTACCTCTCCTTTATCATTGTATTTCAAAGTATTTTTACTTGTTCTCCTACCTACTCTATACGAAACAATTTCTACAACATTATCTTTCAGATAAGAATAAACCGACCTACTTTTTTGCTTGTTAGATATAGAGTCAGTAAATTCTGTTAAGAATCCTTTATTGTTAAAAGAGCTAACAGATAATCTTTCTTGATCCATATAAGGAGTTCCATCATCATTCTTTATAGAATCATAGACTTTATATTGTGTTACAATTATGCTTTTTACTTGTCCGTGAAGATTCTGATCTTCCCAATCCGTTTTTCTATGTGATGAAGTATTACAAGATACTAATATAAGTAGAAAAATAAATAGTCTAAACGTATAATACATATTTTTAATTTTAAAAGGCAAAAGTAAGGCTTTTTTTCAAAAAAAGAAAGCAATTGAATAAAAATAAGGTCTGATTTTGATTATTTTAAGACTTTGTGACAGGCACGAGCTACAAGCTCGCACTAGCGGGGGGGGGTAGAGACACAATTATCGACTAATCTCAAATTGTTTGTCACCTATCTGTACCCACGCTTTACCATTCTCAAAGAGAGCGCCATCGTCATAAATAAAAGGGAAGACGGTTTCGTTTTTATCATTGATATAGCCATATTTATCGCCTTTCTTTACCAAGGCAAGTCCCTCGGTAAAATAAGAGGCATCGTCATAGAGAAAAGGAATAATTTGTTCGCCTTTTTGGTTGATAAAACCCCATTTGCCGTCTTTCTTTACAGCTACATAATCTTTATGAAAGTAGGTAGTATCTTCATAGATAAACGGAATCACCTCTTCTCCTTTCTCATTGATAAAGCCCCATTTGCCATTCAATAGAGCAGCTGCAGGGCGATGGTTATAGAAGTCGTTGTCATCTATAAGGTCGTATTTTACAGGAGTAATCTCCTTGCCAGAGGTATCTATCAATCCGTATTGTGCACCTATTCTCACCATTGCCACTCCTTGAAAGAAGTCATAGACAAAATCGTACTTTATAGGGGTAATCAGGGTTCCCTTCTCATTGATGTAGCCCCATTTGTCGCCTTGCCTTACACAAGCAAAACCCTTGTGAAAATCGGTTATTTCATCATATTTCTCTTGCTTGTTTGTGTTCATCATTTTAACTTTTAATTGTCTTGTGAGTTCTTAAACCTTCTGTATGTTTGTATAAATATCGTAGTTTTCTTGATCAAAACAAACCATCTTCACCTGCTTGATTTTATCCGTTTTTTTCAAGAAATGAGCTATGGTATGAAGCGCTATTTGTGCTGCTTTTTCCTTCGGAAATCTATACCTCCCAGTACTGATATTAGGAAATGAAATAGTAGCTACTTGATGCTCTAAAGCCAACTCCAAACAACTAATGTAAACTTGTGCCAGTAGGTTTTCTTCATTATGTGTCCCTCCATTCCACACCGGACCTACTGTGTGAATAACATATTTAGCTGGCAAATTGCCCGCAGTAGTAATAACAGCGCTACCCACCTTGCAACCTCCTTGTTTATTTCTTATCTTCTCACATTCTTCAGTGAGTGCTTTGCCTCCTGCTTTATGAATAGCTCCATCAACACCGCCTCCACCAAGTAGAGAAGTATTGGCGGCATTCACAATGGCATCTACGGAAATTTTAGTGATATCTCCTAATACAATTTCAATGTTACTATGTATCATCACTCAATCAATTATTAGAATTTGTTAGATACCTATAATAGCTTGTGAGTATCATAGCCGACATATCATCGGGATGTTTAACGCCTTGGTCTAAAAAGAACTTCACGAGTTCGGGGTTTCCACTGCGAATCCACTCATTGCGGATGCCCATTCCTATCGTAAAATGACTTTCCATAAAGAATTCATCTTCGGTAAGCGTTTTTATATACTCTTTATCCTGCTTTTTGAGGTTCTTATCCAGCATTTGGATACATTCTGTTAAGTTTTTAGGTTTTTGTTTTTTCATATCGATGTTTTTTATTTGTCCAAAAGCTATAAAACTAATGATACACATACAAAAAGTAATGAGATGTTTCATATAATTATTTGGAGTCCTCTCCCCCGTTCTCCCTCTCCCAAGGAGAGGGGGCAATCCGCAAGAGGGATTTTTTGTTATAATGCTGTTTTTAATGCAAATATCGTGTTTGAAAGCCTACCCCCGT
>NZ_KB291406.1:6298-11139 GCF_000318295.1 Capnocytophaga sp. oral taxon 326 str. F0382 | reverse complement strand
AATTTTAACACATTTTGATAAACACAAGTGATATATCAAATGTATTATTAAATCCTCATTGATAAGTTATGAGTGAGACACTCGCGCCAGCAGGGAACAGAAATACAATAATATAAAGCTAAAAAAATGGAACCATCATTAAAAACAGACACTACAAAAATATTAAAAAAACTCATCAAGTTTTACAAAGAAAGAAATATTTCTGAAAAGGAAGAGTATGAGTTTACAGAAAGTTTTGTGGATAAATATTTGTTGGAAAACAACAAAGCAAGTTTATTAAGAACTTTAGGTTTAACAGCCAATGCAGAAGCATTTGCACAACATTATTTGCTAAAAGGTGAAGTAAGCAAAGGAGTTAATAAATTAGTGCAAGGGATCCATTGGATGTATAAATATATTCAATTGCAAAACTTCTATACACGAACGACTCCTTTTTTAGTTTATAAATTTGGGTATGCTATGGGAATTTCTCGGCTTTTGGGCAAGGATGAGATTCTGGAGACTATAATGGCAAAATTTGAAGAGTTTCTAAGGTATGAGAAAACAACAATGGTGACACATTCTTTTCACACAAGTTTTCTTTACTTGCTGTACAAAAAATACTTTACCTCTTTGGAAAAATATTTTGATAATGAGGATAGTATTTACGTTCGATTATTAGTGAATATTGAAAAATCTAATCAAGAGTTAATGCCTTTATTGATAGAGGCTTGTGACAATCATCTTATTCGCTCCTCGGCAATGAGTAACAAAGTGATTGATACTGAATTTTGCTGTTTAGACTTATATCCTTACGAGATATTTTGTTACCTATTGGTAAGGAAAAAAATGGGGTTTGAAACACCTATAATTCCTCATAAACTAATGGAAACATTGGTGGCAACCGCCGATCTTTCATTGGCTACTTATCATCCTGAAGATGATGTTTTATTAATGAAAATCCTCTCACTTTTAGAAAGGGGAAGGGAAATTAGGTTTTAGAGGATAGAAAACCGACAAATTGGGTAATATTTCAGATGTGTTGTTAAATCCTCATTGATAAGGCACAAGCTAAAGTCGCTGAATATTTGTAAGCGAGTATGTGACTCGCGCCAGCAGCGGGAAAGATTACATTAAAAAATAAATTAAATAAATGAAAAATTCATTAGAAAAACTTAAACTTTTAGGCAAAATGCCAAATGAAGATCTGGATAATGACTCTCAAGATGTACTTGATTTATCTAATAAATATAGAGAGTTATTAATGGAAATAGAAGAACCTATTTCTATAGAAACTGGTTATGCTCTTTTATCTTTTTTACCTTCTAAAAGATTTTATGGTTTAGAATTTGAAATCTTGTCAAAAATAGAAACTATAGAATTAAATAATGAAGAGCAGATGAAGAGCTATGAGAACCTTATAAATTCTTGTCCTAATGAAGAGATTAGAGATAATTTAATAGTTGGATATGAAAACTGGAAAGAAGACTGTTAGTTAGGTAATATTCCAGATGTGTTGTTAAATCCTCATTGATAAGGCACAAGCTAAAGTCGCTGAATACCTGCAAGCGAGTATGTGACTCGCGCCAGCAGCGGGAATAAAGCTGATAATATAAATATTAAAAGAATCTTACATCATCAATAACTATGTTTTTTTCAAAATTATTTAATAAAATAGAATTAACATCTGAAATGAGGTTAATGGCAGAAAAAATGATTGATAATAAATGGTTTAGAAATTGTGGAAAAGTTAATGATTTCAATATTCCTTTTGATTATCAATTCTCTTCAGGAATAGATGAGGTAGAAAAACAGTTGTCTTATCGAAATGATATAAAAGGCTTTGTGACTTTGGAAAACCTTTTTATAGAAGTTGGCTTCAGGGGGCAGATTTTTTTATCTCTACACAACAAAAAAGAACATAATTCTTGGAATAGAGTCACTGATTTAATAGTGAAAAATTATATTAAAAATAAAAAGTTTGATTTTTCTAAAATCGAATCTCTTTATTTTGATTCTGTTTATAATGTAAATGTCAATCTACTCCTAAAAGAAGTCTTTATTACTACTTTAAGGGAAATCTATTTTCAAGAAAAAATTGAGAATTATCCATTCTTTTTTACAAAAATTATTGATGTTTATTTGAAAGGAAATATTATAATAGGATGGGGAGGAAAATTTAGTAATCATAACCAACAAATAAAAGAAATCGCTCCTATCTCACCAGAAGAAGGAATTCTTACTGTTTGGTAGAACAAAATTAGTTTTAAAAATACAACAGCAGCCTATGAATTTATAGGCAAATATAAAAAACATCACTAAATTTCAGAAAAATGGACTTAAATAAGATATTGCATTTCTCCCTGTTGAGGTTTTGCGGGGAGCAGCAGGAAGAAAAAGAGGAACTTTTGAAAATTACAAACTACCAAAATGAGGAAGGTGATTTTCTGTTGGCTACACTGCCTAAAAAGAGAGAACTCGATGAACTGCTATATGCACTGAAAAACGATGCCTTATATAATAAACTACAAACAGAGATTTCTCGTTCTTGTTTTGAGGATATCTTTTCTCTTTTAGAAGTCTGTTTAAGAGCCTTTTATTACTACGACAACCATTATATCAATGATAGGTTACAGTTCTTTTCATTGATTCAGTTACTTAAAAAAGAGAATACTGAACACGCCTTTAAGTATTTATTGTTCTTTAACCCTTGCGGAGAAACTTTTATAGATAGTAACCAACTCACAAAGCAAGGGTATTTTATGGATAACATAGCTATTGATATAAAAGAGGCTTTTGAAAAACTGTTTTCCGCTGTCTTTGAGTTAAAAAACAAGAAAGAATGTTATCACCGAGTAGCCAAAAAGGATATAGAGTGCTTGTATTATCTGTTAAGAGAAATTGTATATACTATTTTTGAAGCGCAAACGCTTACGCTTTCGCAGGCTGTAAAAACGTTTTTTGAGATAGACGAGGATAGAGAGAAGCTATACTTATCTCTTTCAAAAGCTATTGATTTTTACAAGTTAGTTAGCTTTCATAATGAAGATAATAGCGCCTCTCATTATTATATGAGAGATTATATGGGAGAAGAAATTCCTACTATAGAAAACAAGGTTTGCAGGAGTGCTAAAACTAAATATAAAAGTGAATGCTTGATAGATAGTTATCTTTTTAAGTATGCTAAAACTCCTGATGAGTTCATAGCTTTTTTGGGCTTTTTAAAAGCGCATAATTTTCAGCAATATATAAAATTCTCTATACTCTTGTTTTCACACCCACTTATTATTTTCGATTGGGAGTTTAAAAGGGCTTTATGCCATTCTAAAATAAGAGAAGTTTTGCCCCAAGGAGGATATGCTATGAATCTATTAGACAAACTTAAAACAATCATACAAAAGAACAACTAATATATTTTTACAATTTATGAAAGAATTATTTTCAATAAAGTCTTTTCCTGCTGAAGGGTTAAACAAACGAGATGTTGAGGATAGTACTGTAAGTGAGGCTTTGCAAACTATCTATCCTAAAAATAAATCGTCTAACTTATGTATGATATGGAATGGGGTGGCTTTGGATTTAGAAATGCACAATGAGGTTGCCGATATTTATTGGGATATTGTCAAAATGCTATACGATATGTATGAACAACCTTTATCCGAAACAAAAGTGCATTGGGGGAGTAATGTATTTATGGCAGAATGGATAATAAAACCTTACAATGATATGCTTTGCATTAGTGCTTATTGGACAGCTTTAAAACACAAAAAGCATCTTTTGCCTGAGCTGAACACTCCTAATGATACTGTTCATATCAAAAGAGAGGTTTTTATTGCTTATTGGTTGGAATTACTGAGAAAAATACAGGTTGATTTAAAGCAACAAGGTTATAATGAAAGTAATTTAGAAGATTTTTACCATATCGATACTATTTTTAAACATTATTATTTCCATATTTAGAAAACTACAATGAGAACCGTAAAGAAAAAAGCAAGTATTATAGAATTAGAATATACCCCATCAGCTGGTTGGTTAAACATCAATTTTGGTGAAGAAATTTTTCGTTTGCTAAAAGGGGAGGTAATGTTAGACAAAACCCCTTATAGCGATGAAACTTTAGTACCTATTGAAAATCTAGCCATAGAAGGTGATATTTTCTCCTATCAAGTAGGGAAAACCTTATATAAAATGGACTGTTCCACTATAGAAGGAGCTATGGATTTAGCTCTGTTAGTTCAGAAACTAAAGAATGAAAACAAAATAGTAAAAAATTCTATTGATGAATATTTCGAAATTACTTTAGAAGAAAAAAACTTAGTTTTAGTATTGGTGATTTCAATAGAATGATATTGATAGACTATAATAAATATAGAAATGAATTTACTGAACGTTTCCCAGAACCAACGAAGTGTTATACAATGGGAGATTATCACGTTGAAAATGGTATTATCTATGTACAAACAATAGGGAGAAATTTAGATGATGAAAATGACCCTGTTGTAGATTATCAATATCAGTGGCAGCTGAAACTAAATAAGGTACTGCAAACTACTCTTGAGCGATTGCTAGAAATAGGAAGAGGGAAGAAGAATATTATATTATAAGAGGGTTTTATCCCAAGAGGAATTGTTTAGATAAACATTTTTAATTAAAACTACAATGAGAACCGTAAAGAAAAAAGCAACTAATATACAATTAAAATATACCCCATCAGCGGGTTGGTTAGACATCAATTTTGGCGAAGAGGTTTTTCGTTTACTAAAAGGGGAGGTAATGCTCGACAAAACCCCTTATAGTGATGAAACTTTAGTGCCTATTGAAAATCCAACCATAGAAGGTGATATTTTCTCCTATCAAGTAGG
>NZ_KB291406.1:0-6278 GCF_000318295.1 Capnocytophaga sp. oral taxon 326 str. F0382 | reverse complement strand
TAGCTCTGTTAGTTCAGAAACTAAAGAATGAAACTAAGATAATAGAGAGTTTTATTGATGAGGATTTTGAAATTGCTTTAGAAAAAAAAGAATTAGCTTTCAGTATTGGTGATTTCAATAGAAGGATATTGATAGACTATAATGAATACGGGAATGAATTTACAGAACTTTTCCCAGAACCAACGAAGTGTTATACAATGGGAGATTATCACGTTGAAAATGGTATTATCTATGTACAAACAATAGGGAGAAATTTAGATGATGAAAATGACCCTGTTGTAGATTATCAATATCAGTGGCAGCTGAAACTAAATAAGGTACTGCAAACTACTCTTGAGCGATTGCTAGAAATAGGAAGAGGGAAGAAGAATATGAATATTTGAAGACCTCCCCGTGTTGAGTAAAAAAATAACTTGCAAAATCATTATTTCTTTGGATTTTTGTAAAAAACAAGCAAGAGCTCACTTTTTAGAGGGTGTGCTCTTGCAGCGTGTTAAAAATAATAAAGTCTATACTAAATCAATAGAGGCTAACTCCATACCGTATGATTTTATGCCTTGAAATATTTTTTGAGCTTGTTTCTCTGAGGGATATTTTTTACGAGTTTTGTACTGAGAGATAAGGCTATTACTTACACCTATCTTTTGGCTTAACGAAAGGATATTAATACCATTATAATACTCTAAAAATTGTGCTAAATCAAACTTTATTTCTATATCGCTTTCTTTAGCTAAAGGTTTTTGTTCCTCCTCTAAAAGCATATTTAGGGCTTCGAGCATATTTTCTTTTAGCTCGGCATAAGTATCGCCTACAGTCGCTACATTAGCATTTTCAGCATAAGCTGAATAACCTGTATTGGTTTTTTCTACGATAAAAATGTATTTCATATTTATTATTTTATAAGTTATTCTCCTAATAGTTCTTTTGTGATTTTCTTTACTAACCCAGTACCTACTTCTTTGCTAGGGTGTATAGGCACTGTACATTGTTTTCCTGTTTCAGGATTCCACCATATTTGGTGACTTCCTTTCGCTTGCCGTTTTGGTTCACAACCAGCCTCTCGCAGGATTTTTAGCAGTTCGTTTGTCTTCATATAAACTTTATTATTTTTCGACATTGCAAAGGTAAAATATTTTTTACTTACACACAAGTTTTCTG
This sequence comes from Capnocytophaga sp. oral taxon 326 str. F0382, assembly GCF_000318295.1. NCBI lineage: Bacteria > Pseudomonadati > Bacteroidota > Flavobacteriia > Flavobacteriales > Flavobacteriaceae > Capnocytophaga > Capnocytophaga sp. oral taxon 326. The sequence goes on along the minus strand of NZ_KB291406.1, from coordinate 5,120 downwards.
TAACTTTTAGCAGAAAAAGCAATTTATTTCTTTGGATTTTTGCAAAAAACAGCAATTTATTTCTTTGGATTTTTACAAAAAACAGCAATTTATTTCTTTGGATAATTTTAATTTTGTATCTTTGTCGCCTGATATATAAATCTTTATATTTTATAAGATGTATTACCCAAGATTAATAGATAGCTATCTAAAAGAATGGGCTTTACGCCCTGCTCGCAAACCTTTGTTGTTAAGGGGTGCCCGTCAGGTGGGTAAATCGACAGCAGTAAGAGAGTTGGGCAAACAATTTGAGAATTTCGTAGAAATAAACTTAGAAAAGCAACCTTCATTTATACAACTCTTTCAGGGAGACCTCGATGTAAAGCGTATAGTACCTCAGCTTTCGGCTATGGTAGGTAAGCCTATTGTTGCTGGACAAACACTGCTTTTTATAGACGAGATACAAGCGGCAGGCGAGGCAATTATGGCATTGCGTTTTTTTAAAGAAGATATGCCCGATTTGCACGTGATAGCTGCAGGTTCTCTCTTAGAGTTTGCTCTCGAAACATTGCCAACCTTTGGAGTCGGGCGTATCCACTCTATGTTTGTCTACCCAATGACTTTTGATGAGTTTTTAAGGGCTTGTGGCGAAACTTTGCTATTGGAAGCGCGCAATAGTGCTACTGCCGAAGCGCCTTTACCACTACCTTTATACGAGAAGTTAGTAGGGTTATTTCGCTCTTATATGTTGGTAGGAGGGATGCCAGAGGTAGTAGCCAAATGGGTAGCCACACGCGATTATTTGGCTTGCCAAGAGGTACAAGACGATATTGTACTCACCTATCAGGACGATTTTCCTAAATACCGAAAGAGAGTAGACCCTACCTTGCTCAGATTTACCCTGCAAAGCGTCGCCTTACAAATAGGCAGTAAGTTTGTATACTCGCAAGTAGGAGGAGGGGGATACCATAGTAATGAGGTGAAAAAAGCGTTGGAATTGCTTATTTTAGCGGGTATAATCACCCCTGTTACACACACCGATGCTAACGGGCTTCCGTTAGGAAGTGAAGCCGACCCTACTTATAGGAAAATGCTACTGCTCGACAGTGGGTTGCTACTCCGTTGGCTTGATATGACAGGCGACATCACAGAGCTTACAACCCAAATACTCACCCAAAACCCTACCGACTTAGTAAACAAAGGGGCGCTTACTGAGATGATTGCGGGGCTTGAACTATTGCGATACCGCACCCCCAATATGCGACACGAGTTATTTTACTGGGTGCGCAGAGCCAAAAATGCACAGGCAGAGGTAGATTATCTCATACCCTACGAGTCGGCAGTATTGCCTATAGAAGTAAAAGCAGGCACACAAGGAGGAATGAAGAGTTTGTGGCAGTTTATGCGCGAAAAGAAGCTAAAGAACGCCATTAGAGCCTCATTAGAGAACTTTGGAACGTTTACCTATACCGATACTGAAGAAGGAGCAGAGCGCACAGTGAGGGTATATCCGCTATTTGCATTATCACAAATCAGGCAGTAAGTATTCTCAAGAAGTTATTGGAAATATGTTATTAGAAGAGAAAATATACCTATTACAGCTTATAAGGGATGTCAACAAGGGGGAAGAAGTCTCTATCCCTAGTATAGATAGGCGCATTATTAGAAAATATCCTGAAATAATATACCAAGGCAAGCTAAAAATGTATCTATCGGACTTAGAAGAAGAGGGATATCTTGCTTTTGTAGATGCTATTACCCTGCAACTCACTCAAAAAGGAAAGGATTGTCTTACTCTTTATAAACCACAGCAAGAATAGAGGGTATGAGTGAAATGCTTGCGGTACTGTTTTCAGCTCTCAGTTGGTGAATATAAGCAAAATAAGATGTAAAAAATGAAAACAATATTTGACATTGATGATATTAATATTATAATTAAAAGTTACAATCCCGATATCATAACCATTGATAAATATAGCTCTGGATTAAGGAGATTACTTTTATTTCTGTATAGTAAAAAAAATAAAGAGGTTTTGTATATAGTATTTTTAGGAAGTCGTTTTATAAAAGCTGATTTTAGTTGGAAAAACCCTTGTTTATCTATATCATATAATGAAGATAAGCAAGAAGTTATTTTAGAAGATAAAAATAATGATTTCAAAATAATTTCATCAGGAGGTATCATTTTATTAAAAGGAAAGCCAAATGAATTTGAGAATATCTTTGATAATTGGTAATATATCAGATGTGTTGTTAAAACCTCAACAACCTACCAATCAGTACAATGTAAAAAGATAAAATAATTATAGAGGCACGAGCTGAAAGCTCGTTCCAGCAGAGGGGTTGATTATGATTTATTTAAAGAAGATTTAGGGTTGAGATACGCTCCTAAAAATGTGTTTAATGAAACTCTATTAGATTAGTAAAACTTATGAATAACATTGAAATAATTGAATATATAGAATATATTTCTGTGAGACCTAAAATGTATTTAATTAAATATGATTATGAAGAATTAATAAATCATATTTCTTATTTTATTTCTTTTAAAGAAATATTTGATTTAATAACTGAAAAAGATATTATTTTTTTAGATAAATTTCCAGAATGGATATGTAAAAAGTATAATTATTCTATAGAAAAAAGGAATGTTTGGGAAAAAATTATTGAAATAGAAAATTCTAATAATCCTATGGAAATATTTTTTAATGAAATTGAGAACTTTAAAAAGGAGGTTATGCTAAATTTATAGTGGAAAAATCCAATTTACCAAAGTAGGGTAATATATCAGTTATGTTGTTAAAATCATAATGATTACCAAGCAGTACAATGTAAAAAGATAAAATAATTATATAGGCACGAGCTAAAAGCTCGCTCCAGCAGAGAGGAAAACAATAAAAATATGTAAATAATAATTATGGATAGGAAAAAAGTCAAAGAAAAATATGTTGGAGATATATTAAAAAAAACAAACTTGGTCTTGATTAATAAAAAAGAAATGCGTTTGTGTGATATTTCTTTAGGTTATAAAGATTCTATAGCTTTTCAAGTAGATAATATTTATATGAATTGCTTGAATATCGAATGTTTTTATGGAAATTTTCAAGAATGGAATGACTCAGCTTGTGAATTATTGTTTATAGAAGATAATATTACAAATCATTTTTTAGGAGGACTATTTAAATTAGTTGATAAAAAAAAGGGTTTTTTTATTGATTTTTTAGATATTGAAATTGGTAATGTATCAGGGTAACGTTTCAGCTGTGTTGTTAAAATCTCAACAACCTACCCCAATCAATAAAATATTTATAAGATGATATAGTTATGGAACTAACATTATTAAACTATGAAGACAAAAAAACTGTAATATCGTATGATATGCAGAACAATGAATATTGGAAAATCTTTTATAATATAGAAAGAAAAGGATTTTATGATATTTGGGAGAATGATATTTTTGGAGTAATAGTCTTAAATCAAACAACTTGGATGTTTGTAGAGACAAATATATTTAAGCTGACAGATATATCCAAGATTGAAAACAATATAACAAGTGAAATTACATCTTTATTTGTAAAAACAATATTAGGTAATGAATATCATTTGGTTACAACTATTGATTTAAAATCCGACTATGTGTTTGAATCTGATTATTATGTAGATGGCACAGAATATAATCTTGGGCTATATATTGAAAAATTAAAAAGAGAAACAGAATCTGAAAAATTATTTATAGAAAATGTCTTAGCAAATGGTTTAATAATACAATAAAAGTGTAATGTGGTAATGTTTTTAGCTCTCAGTTGATAAATATAATAAAATAAGATGTAAAAAAGATAATAAAAAAAAGAAGGATATTTAATTAATTTTGTAGATGAAATAAACGATGATTTTTTTATATATGAAATGGAAAGTAAAGGGTACTTTTATGGTTGTTCGGTTGAATTAAATAGCCACGAAATATATCAGTTAAATTTTTATGATACAGCTAGATTTTATCAAGATGTTATTGATGAGATTTCTGAGTCTAATAGTTATTTCTATGAGGAAAATGTTGTTTTATTAGAGAAAGTAACGCTTGAAAATATTATAAATACAATAGATAAGCTTTATAAAAAAAATATTTTTAGCAGAATGGTTAGATTTGGATTTTAGGAAAAATAGTAGAAGAAGTTCTGAAAAATGAAAGATATTACAATAGAAAAATTTTTAAAAAATCTAAAGAATGCATTAGATACTTCACAAGTAGAAGTCATAGATCTATGGGGAGCTGATACATGTGCTATAGGAATTAAGAAAGAGGATAAATTAGTATATATATCTACTTATAATTATTGTCAAAATAAGATTATTAGCTATGATTTTGATTTTGAAATAATCAATGAAAATAAATTAGAAGTAATAAAAGAAAGAAGAGGTGTAACAGAAAAAGAATTATTAAATGAAATAAAGTTTTTTTTAGATTTAAGAAAATGCTAATATTTGGTAATGTTTCAGATGTGTTGTTAAAAGCACAACAATCTGACAATCATAAAAAACACAATAAATTTAACAATATAAAAGAAGCAACTTGTCCGTAATATGTTATCATACTTGAAAGAAAAATATCACTTAGACAATGTTTCTACAAACTACATTTCTTCCAAAAGAAGTGTTATACGGCTATATCGAAATAAAGTAGTAGAAATAATATTTTCCGAAGAGAATATAGATTCTTTAGATGATTTTTTACCTTTTGCAGATACATTAAAGGAAATAACTCTTTATAAATGTAATTTATCAGATTTAAGTGAGTTAAAACGATTTGAGCGACTTAAAGACTTAAAGTTAGAATATTGCTCTTTTCCTAATATGGATATATTTAATAACTTTCCTGATTTTCCTGACTTAAAGACTTTAGAAATTACAAAGAATAAGAAGGTAAACAATTTAAATATCAGTAGTAATTCAATTAAAACATTAAACATCTCGGACACATCAATAACGAATTTATCTAATGTAAATATTCCCAAATTAAAGGAATTACGCACAACAAATAATTACATTAAGTTTATAGATAAATCCTTTCCTAAATTAGAGAATTTATATGTAGATTTTAAAGATTTTGATTTTCATTAGTGTTTATCAAAGAAATGTTAAAA
>NZ_KB291405.1:0-11059 GCF_000318295.1 Capnocytophaga sp. oral taxon 326 str. F0382 | reverse complement strand
ACTATCAACGTGATAAATGCCCCAACACTCACCTTGACTGCTACGACCAATACGGCGAACAACAACTATTGTTTGCAAGGCGGAGTTAAGGGCAAGGTAGAGGTACAGGTACGCACATCCAACAACACAAACACAGCGCCTTATGTATTCCAGCACAATGGAACAACGGTAGCTACTCAAAATGCGACTACCTATATATATAATAATTTAGACCCTGGCACACACACCTTTACGGTAATAGATAAACACAGTTGTAAAGCCACTTACACTGTTGAAATCAAGAAACCGCTTTCTATCGATGGAGGAACAGGAGCGACAGTATCGAAGGACATCTCTTGTAACGTATTTCCGGGCAATAAAGGGAAGATAGAACTCAAGGTAAAAGATGGAAATCCACCTTACCGTTATGTAGTGAAACAAGGTGGAGCTTTAGTACAAAGTCTTCAAAATGTAGTAGGCAATACAGCCACTTATGAAACAGCAACAGCAGGAGCATATACAATCGAAGTTACCGATAGCAAAGGTTGTATGATCACAGGAACGGCTACATTAGTAGCTGCTGTAGCGCCTACAGTAACAGTAAGTACAACAACAGTAGGTTGTTATGGAGCTAACAATGGAACACTATCTGTAACTATATCAGGCGGCAAAGCTCCTTATAAAGTATTCTTAGATGGGGTAGATAAGGGCAGTCAGTTAGTATTTACAAATTTAGCAGCTAAGAGCTATATTGTAAAAGTAGTAGATGCCAACAATTGCGAAACCATTAAAAATGCTGCAATAACCCAACCTACTGCACCATTGAAAGGTTTTGCTGCAGTATCACAACTTATAGGTTGTGGCACGGGAGCTAATTCTGATAAGGCAGAGGTGCGTATTACCAATGTTTCAGGAGGTACAGCACCTTATCAATACAAATTTAGTGGTAATTATAGCAATCTCAATACCGGTTGGTTACCAGCAGGCACCCATACAGTATATATAAAAGATGCCAAAGGTTGTGAATTAGGACTTACAGTAACAGTAACAGCAAAAATTCCAGAACCTACAGGCACGACTTACACCATTACAAGTTATGATTGTAACGGTAAGGCTACGGTACGCTTTACAGGTACCCCAACCTCTTACGATTATACTTATGAAATAGATGGCAAAACCGCTACAGGTACAACCGCTACCATTACAGGTTTAGCACCGGGCAGTTATACTGTAACGATAAAATATAAAAATGCCAATCCTCCAGCAGCAAGTATATTGATTCAAGATGATTTTGGAATTGGAGAAGATACTTGTAGTGCAAACGTAGCACCAGCTATACAATGTGGGCCTGGTATGGTGCCTACTCCAGGGCGCTATGTAATAGGTTCTAATAGTTCAGTTTTTGTACAATCACATCTTACATATTGGTCAAATGCAAATGACCATACCAATCCTGCTAATAACAAATCAAGAATGTTAATGATTGATATTGGAAATGTAGGCAATGGAGATGTGTTATATCAAAAAACAGTAAACATAGATCCAAATCGCAAGATTAAATATAAAATGTTTGTGATGAATCTTGAAAAAGTAGGAATGGCAGGAGCCTTACCAGATATTAAAATTCGTTTGGTAAATCCTATAACTAATGTACAGATAGGTTCAGAACAAGATTATGGAACTATTGCAAGATCATCAAATCCTAATGATTGGCACGAATTCTCTGGAGAGCTCAATCCAGGAAATATCAATCAAGTACGTATCGAAATACGTACTAAGAGTTGGTCAGGAAGTGGTTGTGATATGGCGTTAGACGATATCTTTGTATATCAAGAACCAAATGCTTGTGAAATGGAAATCACCAAGCAAGTAGTAGTTCCCTCAGGTAAAGAGTTTAAGGCGAGTGTAGTAAGTCAAACCGGTGTAACTTGTAAAGGTTTGAGTACTGGTAAGGTAACCTTCAAGATGGAGAACTTACACGGAGGTAGCTACCGAGTATCAGTAGATGGAACAACTCGTTCAGGGGTAGGATATACAATTCCTACAACAGCAGCGACCTTTGAGGTCGATGGGCTCAATGCAGGAGTTCATACCATTACCTTTAGTCATAATGGTAACTGTTTGCTTACCCGTACAGTAACCATCACCGAGCCCAATGCGCTTACCCTTACGGCAACCATTAGCGAGCCAGCGATGTGTTCAAACAACAACAAATCACGAGTAACGCTTACAGCAGGTGGCGGAACTCCACCGTATACTTATATCTATCAAGGAGTGGGAACGACCACTACCCAAACAAACAATGTCTTTACAGGCATAGCCCCAGGCACCCCTACCTTTATAGTAAAAGATAAGAATGGTTGTAGTGCACAACTCACAGGAGTCTTTACAGTAACTACTCCAGCAGCTATAACGCTTACAACATCAGCAACCACTTGTTATTCAAACAATGGAGATGGAGTAATAGAAGTGAAGATCAACAGTGGTAATGGCAATTACAAAGTAAGGTTAAATAACAATGCGGCGGTAGTTTTACCAGCCAATGGCACCACCCATACCTTTACGGGTCTTACCCAAGGCAGCTATAGCATCACCGATACCGATGGTTATGGTTGTAGTACATCCACCCAAGTGCGTATTTACCCATCGTTAAATAGTACAGTAAGGGTAACCCACCAAAGTAGTTGTAATACCAATGCGAAGATAGAGGTAATAGCCTCAGGAGGAGTAGGAACAAGCAATATCCAATATGCTTATATGTTAGGCAGTGCAGTACCTACTAATTCTGATTACCATCCAAACGATACGAGCAAAGTGATTCCACACTTTAGTGAGGCAGTACAAACTTGGACAGTTTATGTACGTTCTGCAGGTTGCGTAAAAACGCATCAAGTAATAGTGAAGAAAGCCGATAATGTAGCCTTTACAGCGGCGACAGTAACGCCTACGTGTCAAGGATCAGCAACAGGCAAGATCGTGTTGAAAAACATTCAAGGCGATGGCAACTTTACCGTGCGTTATGGCAATGGAGGAACCCCAGTAATAGCTACTTATACAGGTATAGCGACCAACACCTATACGATAGCCAATGTAGCAGCAGGAGTATACTCAGTAACAGTAACCGATAAATACGGCTGTAATGCGACACAAAATGTTACTTTATCCGATATGCCAGCACTTACCGCTACGATAACCTTATCGGCAACGGTAGGAAGTTGTGCATCCACAGGTTCAGCAGCCACCCTTACCCTTACAATGGGTAATGATGCTTGGACAGCCTACCGAGCAGGCGGTAACCAAATATACTATGAGTTTAACAATAGTGGTACTTGGCATCCAATGCTAAACAATCCACATTACATACTTCCTTTATCAGGAGTAACCGAGCCAGGCAGAACCATCCAAGTGCGTTTTGCAACACGTCCGAGTGCTACAGCGCCTAATGTATGTAGTACAGCAGCGATGGCTTATGTAGTACCGTTGCCAATTGGAGGCGTAAGTGTAACCACCAATTTAGAACAGTACGTACAGAACTGTACAGCGGCAGGTAACCCATTGTTTACCGCTACGGTAACAGTAGCTCCAGGTTATGGACAACCACCTTATCAGTTTAATCTCAATGGAGGAGCCTATGTAGCAGGAAGTGTAAACTCACGCACACACGTGTTCACAGGCTTAGTCGTAGGTCGTACCTATACCTTTGGAGTTAAAGATGCCAATGGATGTGAGGCAGCCTACACAGGAGACATCTATGCGAGTGTATCCTCACCAGCGATCAGTGCAATGCTTGAAGGCAATCCAGCTTGTCACGGCTCTAATGGTAATGCAACGCTTAAAGTACGTCGTAGCACTGCATATAGCTCAGGCGCATCAACTAATATCAGTTGGGCAGTGTATGACAAAGCAACCAATGCGATAGCTATAGATCCTGTAACATCAGCACCTATCAATGGTACAGCAGCTATGCCAGGACCAGGAGCCGAGTCTATCTTGTCTACCTTTACCCTCAGTGCAAACAAAACATACTACGCTATTATCAGCGAAGGAAGTTGTAAGTGGGGTAGTAGAGACTTGCATATACGAGAATTAGCAACGCTTTCAGCTACGGTATCACAAACCGCTACAATTACTTGTGATAGCGATGGAGTTTTAGAGGTACAAAATCCTACCGGAGGAGGAGGTACTTATAGGTACACAGTAACTCCAACAACAGCAGGAGTTACTTTCAGAGCACCAATAGTTACAGGAAGCTCAAGAGTACAGATAGTAAAAGATAATATAGCCACTCCAGCAATGCCAACCTATCCAAGTGGAGCTTATAGTTTTGGAGTAAAATTAGAGATGGAAGACCAATATGGATGTAAAGCTACTTTAGGTACATACACCTTTACAGTAACGCCATCTCCAAGAATTGCAAAAGCCACTGTAATAGGTTGTTCCGATGGACAGTACACCCTCACTGTTGAGCCACAAGCTAAAACAGGAACTTTAGGAACCCCAGCAACAGGAACAGAACTCAACGGTTACGAATACTCAATAGATGGAGGTTTAGATTACCAAAGCAGCAATGTATTTGTTAACTTGGTAGCAGGCCAGTATGATGTACAAATCCGTGATAAATCTACAGGATGTATAGCTACTAAAACCGTGAGCATCACCAATGCGTTAGAGGCAGATATAGCATTAACCACACCATTAGGATGTGGAGGCGGAGGAGCCGAAATCACTATAAAAGTAGACAATGGTTCAGGCGACTACGAATATAGCTATATAAATCCAGGCGGTACACCAACAGGACCTATTGCAATACCACAAGTAGGAGGTCAATATAAAGCGGCCATCAATGTAACGGCTGTAGGTGTATATACCGTAACAGTAAGAGATAAGAGTACATCAGGCACTTGCGGTAGTTATACTAAGAGCATCACAGTACGTACTGCTGAACGCCCAGAGATAACCACTTCGGTAAAAACAGTAACTTGTGCCGGAGGTAATGATGGAGCGATTTACCTCACCGAGGTCAATGCAGCCACTGTAGGAACATTTACTTATGCAGTACAAGGCCCAAGTGGAGCAGTTCCATCATCATCAATAGTCAATAGAGAAGTGAGAGGTTTAACGGCAGGAGTATACACCATTACAGTAACGGCTAATGGTTGTCAAAGCACCTATACAGCAACAGTGAAAGAGCCTACCGCACTTACCCTTAGCAAAACAGTGATAGAGAACAACAAACAAGAGTTCAGTTGTGGAAGCTCAGGCAGTGTACAACAAGCTCAAATCACAGTGCCAAGTGGGGCAGTACAAGGCGGAACACAACCTTATAGAATAGAGTACTTGTACGGTACTGTATCAGGTACAGGCAATAGCTTTAGCATAGGAAATACAGCAGGAGGTACAGTAACCATCACCGCTATCGATGCCAATGGTTGTAGCACCCAAACCTCAGTGGTAATCAAACCGTTTGAAGCTTTTGATGTTGATAAGATCGACTTTACGGTAACCACTTCAGGAACTTGTAATGCGAGTGAGACCATCACCATCAGTGCAACCCAAAGTTCAGGAGCACCATTTACCGGTCAGTTGTTGTATTATCAAGGAGCTACCGCCCCTACGGGAGCGATTACCCCAACAACAGGCGGCTGGCAAACAAGCAATAGCTTTACCATAGCCCCTAACAGAACTTACACATTCTGGGTAGCCAACAAAGCGACAGGCTGTACAGTGAGCAAGTTGTACATCTCACCTAACCCTAACAACTTCAGCATTGTAAACCCACAAGTGAAGAATGTAGGTTGTAAAGGCGCTAACGATGGTACCGCTACCTTTACCCTTAGCAATACAGTAAGTGGTCACGCTTATAATGTAACCGTAACCCCATCAGGAGGAACGATTGCACCATCCTCACCATTTACAGCAACGGGCACAACAGCAACCTTCAACATAGCAGGTTTAGCTCCTAATACCTATACAGTAACTGTAAAAGATAACAATACAGCTTGTGAGCAAGTATATAGCTTCAAGATAGAAGAACCAACAGCGTCTGTTACAGCGAGCGTTACAGTACGTCAGGCAACTTGTGCTAGTGCACCTACTTACAACAGTGGAGAGATAGCCATAGAAAATGTAACCGGCGGTTGGGGCACATATCAGTACTATATCGGTCAAGCAGCTCCAGGCTTTGAAGTGTGGACAAACACAAGTGTACGCACAGGTTTAACCCCAGGTACTTATAGAGTATTAGTAAAAGACAACGGAGGTTGTCCTACAACCCTTAGCAGTACAGTAACCATAGCCACCCCAACAACTATTAGTGGTACACTTACGGTAACCAATGCGAACTGTACCAATGGTACGGGAGCCATAGGAGTGAGAAGTGTAACGGGAGGTGAAGGCGCGAACTACTTGTATCAACTCATCAAAGATGGGGTAGCACAAGGCGGAGCACAAACCAGCACCGAGTTCCAAAACTTAAGTGCAGGTAATTACCAAGTAGCGATATCCGATTCTTGGGGTTGTACAGTAACCCTTACCCAATCGGTAACCCTATACGAACCGGTAGAAGGAGTAGGCGTACGCTTTATCAAGCAAGTAACTTGTACACCGAATACAGGAGCGACAGTTAGTGTCACTTATGCAGGAGGCGATTCACCAAGCTTGCGTTATACCCTTAAGAACTTAGGTACAGGAGTGAGCACAACGTCAACTACGAACGGATTTACAAATGTACCAGCAGGTAATTATGAAGTATCGGTATACGATGTAGCAACAGGTTGTCCTACTCAAACCCACACCTTTGCAGTAACTGATGCAGCAGCAGTGAACTTTACTTACACTACAACAGCAGTGAGCTGTAGTGGTAGCAGCGATGGTAAGTTAAAAATTACCATACCAGGTACCCAAACACAAACCGATTATCAAATCAATATAGTAGGTAGCGGCGGCTTTACCCGCAGTGAAACGGTGAACACCACACCTAAGGACATAGAGTTTATAGCTATGCCAGCGGGTACTTACACTGTAACACTCACCTCGGCGCGCAACTGTACTAAAACTGAGACAATTGTTATAGGCGCACCAGCCACCTTGATAGTGAGCAATACCACTACGGTAACCACACACTACAGATGTGATGCCAATAACAATGCCCAACAAGCAATTATCTCAGCAGTAGCGCAAGGCGGTACACAACCTTACAAATACAACTATCAAGTATTTGATGGTACAAGCACCACCACTTCAGGCTGGATAAGCAGCAGTGTTTACAGCCTCACAAGTGCAGGTAGTGCCACACAAACCGTGATAGTGAATGTAGAGGATGCTAATGGCTGTAGAGCCGTCTACACCCCATTGGTAGTACCACCACTACAACGCATCAGTGAGATAAAAGCCACCCGATTGACAACCATCAGTTGTAATCAATCCGAAACAGTGAACTTCACTATAGTAGGAGGTAAGAACCGCGGTTATATAGTAGAAGTAACAGCCAATGGTAGTGTGGCAACGCCAACGCCATCAACACAAACCCTTACAACAGGAGCGAATGTAGCAACAGTACACTTCAATGCTCCAGGTTACTATACTATTAAAGTAACCGATAGAGAAACAGGCTGCTATGCCACCGTATCTTATACCGTAAACGAATATAGAGCGATGGAAGTAAGTGCAGCCCAAAGTAAACCAGTGAGCTGTGTGGGAGATAGCAATGGAGAGATAACCATTACCTTCAGTGGTTACCAAGGCCCGATAGCTTACCAAGCCTACACAGTAAGTCCTACGGTTGCTCCAGTAGGTAGTTTGCAAACCCAAATAGGCAGTCCAGATGCGGTGCGTAAAGCGGTTATCAGCGGTTTACCAAAAGGCAACTATGTGGTAAGAGTAGACCAAACCGATGCGCCAAATTGTACGGTAACTAGTACCCAAGTAATGGTATCCGAGCCAGCAACGGCACTTACAGCTACCCCTACAGTCACCGATCGCATCAAGTGTGGCGTTGGTCAAACAGGAACCTTTAATGTAGAAGCTACTGGAGGATGGGGCAATTACGAATATCGTTTGTTCCACAATGGTACAGCCCATCCAGTATATGGAACTTATACCAGCACCTCACTCTTTGAAGGTTTATCAACAGGAACTTATACAGTAGAGGTAAAAGATGAAAATGGATGTGTAACAATAGTAACCCAAGTGATGGCAGCACCCGATCCTATCGATGCGACAGTAACAGTAACCAATGTAAATTGCTTCAGCGATCGAACAGGGGTGATAAGCGTACAAAGCATCACAGGAGGTAGTGGCAACTACACTTACGAATTGAAAGAAAAAGGAGGAGCTATTGTACGAGGCGCACAAACTAATACCACTTTCACAGGATTAGACGCACGAGAATATGTGTTGATGATCACCGATGGATGGGGATGTGAATCACAGATAGAAGCAGAGGTACCCGAACCTGCCGAACTCAATATAGTAGCCGGTATTACCAGTCCACTTACTTGTCATTCCCCAGCTACAATATCACTTGTAGCAACAGGAGGCACAGGAGCTTATACTTATTATCAAATAAAAGGCGGATTGACTACAACAGTAGGAAGTACCGTTACGGTCAATGCAGCCGATGTAGGCGATTACGAGTTCTATGTAAAAGATGCCAACGGCTGTACATCTAAAGTATCTAATAAGATAACCATAGCAGCTTTAGAACCTTTAGCCTTGCACGTGAATACAGCCGATGCCTTTGTGAAGTGTAACGGAGAAAGTTCAGCGCGTATCACCTTCTCAGCAACCGGAGCATTGGGTAACTATCAGTACAAATTGTACAAAGGCGGAATTGCACAAACAGTTTCAGCAACCCAAGTAAATGCTACCGACTGGGCATTCTCAGGCTTAGCAAGCGGTACTTACCAAGTAGAGGTAACCAGCGTAGATTGCGTACAAACGGCGACAGTAAATATAGGTGAATCACCAGCCTTTACAGTAGCAACAGCAACCACTGATATCACTTGTAACGGAATGCGTGATGGTACCATCTCAATGACGGTAACCGGAGGCGCAGGCGATATACAATACGCAATCAGTCCACGATTAGATAGATTTGTATCCGAAGGCTACTTCACACGACTTGCTCGAGGAGAATACGTAGTAAGAGCCCAAGATAAGAATGGTTGCTTTGTAGATGAGGTCTTCAAGATCAACGAACCCGATGTATTGAATGCCATCATCGATAAACAAACCGATGAGGTATGTTATGGAGCAGGCGATGGTACCGTATCGATAACCATCACTGGAGGAACCCAATCGTACAGTACCTCAATCGACGGTGGAGCTTGGACAGTAGATAAGACCTTGTATACAGGCTTATCAGTAGGAACCCACACCATTACGGTGAAAGATGCACACTCTTGTACAACCGAAGTATCAGTATTGATAAAAGAAGGTGTAGATATGCAAGCCACAGCAACAGTAAGTTACGGTTGTGGTAACAATACCGTAGTCAATACGATCAACGCAACGGTCAGCGCCAGCTACACAGGAGCGGTAAGCTTCAGTTTAGACGGAGCAGCACCACAAAACTCAGGTAAATTTACAGGAGTAACAGCAGGTACTCACACCATCACCTTTGCACATCTCAATGGTTGTACAACCAGCCTTACAGTAAATGTAACAGCTTACAACAGTTTAACGGCAACAACGGTAACAAAAACCGATATGAGCTGTTATGGAGTAAACGATGGAACGATAACCTTTGTGGTAAACGGCGCAACCAATAGTTATACTTATACTATTGAACCAGAAGCCGGCACGTTCGATGTAGCAAACAGCCGATACACAGGCTTATCAGCAGGTACTTATACAGTGAAAGTGAGATCTAATGGCGAGATCAATTGTGAATTAGAACACAGCTTCACTATAGTAGAACCCGATTTGTTACAAGTCAATGCCTCAACAGTATCCGAAACCTGCTACGGTTTAAACAACGGACAGTTGATATTCAGCATCCAAGGCGGTAGAGCACCTTATAGCTATACACTCAAAACAGCTTCAGGTACTTTAGCAGATAGCGGAACCGTAACAGCAACAGGAACGGTACGCACTATAACCAATGTAGTAGGAACTTATCTCTTAGAATACAGCGATGGTCAGTGCTCACAATCTTTACAAATCACAGTACCATCAGCACCTAAGTTAGATATTGTAGATGTAAAAGAACAGTTCAACTGTTCAGTAGTATCCACTACTTACACCACCAGCTATTTACGTGTAGAGTTCTCACAAGCCGATGACAAACGTACAGCGAGCAATACCCTCTACTCAGTGGACGGAGGTCTTCAAAAACCTCCATTCAAGAGGATAGAAGGTAAGTACGGATATACCGATATTATACCTACAGGACAATACACCCTTACGGTATACTATTACTCAAATGTACCAGGAGCACCACTATGTGAACAAACTTGGGGTAGTACCGTGAGCTTAACCCGTTATCGAGGTTTAGAAATCAAGGATATTACCGATCCGAGAGCAATCAACAAGATAAAAGTACAAGCCGTTGGCGGTAACCCATCAAGTTATAGTTACACGTTCAATGGTTATCAAGACGGTACAAATGAATATATGTTGCGCTCAAGCGATCCAACCACACGAGTAGTAGGTAAGAGAGTCTACAAAACAGTAGTTGTAGAGGCGATAGACGGCAACGGCTGTAGCTCGACGCTCACTATAGAGAAAGAGTATATGAAGTCAGTACCACCTGATTTCTTTACACCAAACGGAGACGGACAGAACGACGGCTGGGATCCAGATAGATACCGCAGTTATCCAAACTTAACGGTAGACATCTACGATCGTTACGGACGTTATATCACCAGCTTACGTTCAGGAGAAGTATGGGATGGTCGATACAACGGCAAGAAATTACCAACAGGTGACTATTGGTACATCCTCAAAACCCACGAAGACGGCGAAGACGACCAAGAATATGTAGGTCACTTCAACCTCTATAGAGCCGCCGATTAAGAGTATTTCTTGAAATAATAATAGCGAAACTCCCCGATTAACTAATGCTAATCGGGGAGTTTTT
>NZ_KB291404.1:30799-31552 GCF_000318295.1 Capnocytophaga sp. oral taxon 326 str. F0382 | reverse complement strand
TCAGGATGAATACCTTTGCGTGTCTTACTGACATTAATGCACGTGCAATGGAGACATATAGGGTCATAAAAATATCACATTATCACAGTGGTATGGAGTATTACAATTCCTTTGAGGGTATCCCTATGATGCGTACCCCTGCTGATTTTGATGAGAATGCTTTTCCGCACTCAGAGCAGCAACCAGCTATTGTAAAAGACAACAATGACCCTTTAGGAATGGGACGTATACGCGTGCAATTCTTATGGCAGGCAAAACGCAATGAAATGACCCCTTGGATACGTGTAGTGCAACCCTATACAGGAGGGGGTAAAGGTTTCTATTTTGTCCCTGAAATAGGTGAAGAGGTATTAGTGGATTTTGAAGGAGGTAATGCAGAACGCCCTTTTGTGCTGGGAGCACATTATAATGGTGAGGCGAAAAGCGGATACCACAATGCTGATAATCGCGTAAAGGCAATTCATACTAAAAGTGGACATAAGCTCATCTTTACTGAAGATGAGAGCATCTTGCTTACTGATAAGAATGGCAATGTGATTAAGTTGGATACTCAAGGCAAAAACATTGAGATTTCTGCTCCTGAGACTATTAATATCACAGCTAAGAACATCAATTTAAAGGCAAGTGATAGTATTGATTTTGATGCTAATGTAAATATCACTGAAACAGCAGGAAAGGCTAAGAGAAGTGATATTTGTGGAGATATGTTTGTGTATGTAAATGGTGCTTTAACTGAGGTGATTGAGGGAGATT
>NZ_KB291404.1:0-30779 GCF_000318295.1 Capnocytophaga sp. oral taxon 326 str. F0382 | reverse complement strand
GTGATTATAAGATGTATACAGAGGGTGATACTATCATCTCAGCTGCTGGTAGAAATGATTTTGCTAATGCTGAGAAGGTGATTTTTGGAGATAAACCTGAGAGGTATGCGAGTAAGAACACAATCAGTAATATAGATGACCCTAAAACAGAAATAGATTATAAATTTTTAATATATTTTAATAGAGGAAAAGAATACAAAGGTGAGTATGGATTTGATTGGATGCGAAGAGAGTATATAGAACCTATAGAAAAAGTGAAAACCTTCGATGATAAAAAGAAAAGAACTATATGTTCTAATCCTGAAAAATTAAAAGAAAAATACATATCTTTTGATAGATTTAAAATAAGATATTATTGTCCTTGGGTTTCTATATTTCCATCTGAATACCCTAATTCTCCTCACAAAGAAGGTATTGATTTACATATAGAAATATTTGATGATTTCCCTGAAAATAAAAAAGTAAAAAAAAATAATAATATAAAAATTTTATTTGAGTCAGAAAATCTTGATATTAACATAACTTCAAATTCTGAAAAATTAAACGAATTGCGAAAAATCAATATTAGGTGTGGAGAAATATCTGACATTTCTGTTATTAATGTAAAAGCAATTCTTTCTGAAGGAGAAAGTGTAAAAATAAATGAAAATATAGGGAGACTTTATCTTTATCCAAATAAAGATATAAAGAAGATTAATTTATATATGATTAATTGTTTGATTAATGATGGAAATATGAAAATATTAGATAAAAAGCTATTTAATATAGAACTTGAGAAATATCTAAATACATATGTTTTAAATCAATTTCTCACACAGTGTGAGGTGAAATCTTATGAATATTTTGATTTAAGAAAACATCGTAATCAGGAAGGACAAACGCTTATAGAAAAATACCAACTTAATAAAGAACCTTATGTAAAGGAATTAAAGGCATCTGATAATATCTACAAGTTTAGAGTTGCTGGAAATGAAATTAGAGATATTAGAATTTTCCGAGACGATTTATTATCATTATATGAAACTTATGGGAATACAAGACTACCAATACGAGGAGCTAATAACATAAATAAATTCTTATTTTTCATAGATATTTTTGTACAGCACACAGAAGGTAAAGAGCGTTTTTATCTTGAAAATGATATTCCTAAAATAGATGCGATAGATGTGGATTCTTTTGCATATTTAATAACAGAAGAACCTATGGGAAATGCTATAATTACATTTACAAAAGAAAAACTAGAGTCTTCAACAATTGCACACGAATTAGGTCACAATATGGGATTATCTCATTTATTTTCTAAAGAATCAGAATTTTATTTTTACAAAGGTTATACAGATAATATTATGGACTATGAAAATAGAGAGCGTTTTGAAGTTACAGGAAATACAGACAAAAATAAGCACAAAAGAAAGTCATTTTTTAAATGGCAATGGGATATTATTAGGGAGCAAATGGAGGCACTCTAATAAACTAATTATTATATTTCTGAGCTTGTTTTTATCTCCAATAATATTGTTTTCTCAATCGAAATATAACATTGTTGTGCAAGGAGAAAAAACTTATTATTATGTTGCAGAAACACCATTTAAAGATTTTATCAATGCGTTTAGTAGAGAGAATTTTACGGAAGCAATTAATATCAAGGATAATAGAAAGGATTTAATCGATAAAAATCTAATAACAATAGATACACTGACGAATATACATCATTCGATACTGAATCATATTCCTTTTAGAGAAGGGTGCGATACAATATTTGTACTTTTCGGAAGGGAAAAAGATTTTTATTATTCCAAATATACTTTTGATAATCCAAATACAAGAATTAAAAGAAAAGATTTTTTTATACAAATAAATTTTTATTTAAAAAAAGAAAATGGATTAATACATAAGGTAAAAGTTTGTCTCCCTGAGAATTGTAAACAAATAAAAAAATATAAACCTTTAAATTCTAAAAAAATCTTAAGATTACAAATAATTTTGAGTAAAAATAATGTATTGGATAATAGTTCAGAAGTTAAAAGATATTATAATATAAAATATAAGGAAAAGCTGAATAGAGAGTATCCTATCATATGGGAAATAAAATAAGAACAAATTATACTTTCTTTTACTTCTTCACCCAGAGTCTCAACCGAAGATGAAAGTATTTTACTTACTGATAAGAATGGCAATGTGATTAAGTTAGATACTCAGGGTAAGAATATAGAGATTTCTGCTCCTGAGACTATTAATATTACGGCTAAGAACATCAATTTAAAGGCAAGTGATAGTATTGATTTTGATGCTAATGTAAATATCACTGAAACGGCTGGAAAGGCTAAGAAAACGGATGTTTGTGGAGATATGTTTGTATATGTGAATGGTGCTTTAACTGAGGTGATTGGGGGAGATTTGCATAGTGAAACAAAGAATGCGAGAACAGAAAATAGCACAGGAGGTATGGTCGTAAATTCTGAAGGTGCTATAGAAAACCACTCACAGCAAAAAGTTCGTATAAATGGTGGTGAAAATACAAGAATGTCATAATTATGAGTAGAACAAGAATTGTAGGAGGAGTATACACTAAAATCACAGGAGGTGATTATAAGATGTATACAGAGGGTGATACTATTATCACAGCTGCTGGTAAAAATGATTTTGCCAATGCTGAGAAGGTCATTATTGGGACTAATCCTGAGAAAATGGATTTTAGAGGAAAAGGAGGCACTCTTCTTATTACAAAAGTAGAGAGCGAACCTAAAGGAGATGTATCACCTAATCAGAAGGTAACTTATAAAGTTACGCAATATAATTTTTCTGAAAAAGTAACTGAAGCTGATAAGAATCGTATACAATGGGCTATTAAAATTGATGATAAACAAGAGGTTTTAAAAGAAAAAGGCGAAAAACTAGTGTTAACTATAAAAGAAGAATGGGCAGGAAAAGAAATTAGTGTAATGCCTTATCTTAAAGAGCCTGTAGAGAAAATTAGTGTGAAAACAAAAATAATAAGAGAAGAAGTTTTAATAATTATAGGAACAGAAAATAAGAAGAAAGAATTAATATTTCCCGCTATGGGGATAAGAAAATTACGTACTAAATTTGCTAAATATCCTTTTGTACGCTTTATTATATTTACTGGAAGTTATACAGAAGATCAATTATCAAAGATAGAACTTTCAGCTATTTATCATAATAAAAGAGTAGAATGTCAAAGGGTCAATACTATTGATGATGTTATAAATATCATAAACTCAGGAGATATTAGTAATAAAAAAGATAAAAGTATCAGAAAGGTAAAAAGTATTTTTATATATTCTCATGGGTATGTATATGAAAAAAATAATGAACATGAAGGTGTGATAGCTTTTGATTATGACAATAAGATAAATGAACAAAAATTAGATAAATCTTCTTTTTCTAAAATTGATAATAATATTTTTTTAGATAATAACAGAACAGAATTGTATTCATATGCTTGTAGAACAGGAATTGGAGTTTCATCAACTACGGGAATAACTGACCCTAAGAAAAATAATAGCTTAGCTCAACATATGGCAAATATAGGAAAAATAACAGTTTTTGCATATATGAGAAAAACAGATTACAAAAATACTTGGGGAACAATAGCACATAGAAGAACATACGAATCTGATCATGATAGTGGAGAAAATATATGGGAAAATTTTAAATCAGATTTATATGATATGCTACCAGATCCTGATGATATGAAAGAATTTTCTAAATATAGAGCACATCAAGAGATAATTGATGGAGCAGTATGGAATATTAATGGCGCTTACATTGATGTTAAACCAGGTACGACCCCAGATTCTGTTCCTGATACATTCTATAAATATACTCCAAAGAAATGAAAAATATAAAGAGAAGTTTTAAAATAGCTATACTATCTATTTTTGTAGGAAGTATACAAATGGTAATATTCCTTCCTGATGGTTCCTATTGTGATGACTTAAGTAGTGATGTCATTTCAGGGATATTTAGATTTATGCCAATTCAATTTATAATTATGTTTTTTAATAGTTATATTTTTAAGTCTTATGATAAATATACATCATTATTTGTTTTATTATTTCTTTGGCTTTATATCAATAAAATAGAATTTACAAATAGAGAAGCTTGTTGGTCAACTTTTTCAGAAAGAGAGATTGAAGAATACGTAATAGATCATTCAATTTTTCCTTGTTCTATATCTTTATTTCTTTTTTTTTGTATATATTGGATTATGAAAAAAAAGAATATGATTAACTTTTAAATAATAAAAATTAGAAACAGAAATATCAAACATATTCTCCTATCTCCCCCACCAAATGCCTTAGTTCAGGGTCGTTGGAGATACGTTCTTTTTCGCGTTCAATGATTTCAACGACATCTAATTTTATCTGGCGGTAATTGGCTTCTACTTGTTCTTTGGTGGTATCGTTGCCGTTGGCATCGGTGAAGGAGAGAACTTCGGGAATTTTCTGGTAGGCTTTGGTCTCTGCGGCTACTTTGGCGTTGTCTACAACTATCTGTGCGTGGAATATCTTCTGATCAATACGCTCGTCAAAATTATCAGAAACAGCTCCTACAAACATCCCTTGAGTAAGATTGGATATTTTGCTGGCAGGAATCAAACTATCCAATTGTGTAGATATGGAGGTAGAGGTATCATTGCGGTTGATAGTAGTAGATTGCCTTTTCTGCAATACCTTTCCAAAACGTTCAGAAAGGGTTTTAGCAGTTTCCCCTACTACTTGTCCGCTAAAAATATTCCCCACAGTATTTTGTATTACCTTGCTTTCCTTATCTCCATAATCACGAGTGAGCTGTGAATAATCTTGAAAGCCCAAACACACTGCTACCTTATTACTTCGGGCAGTGGCTATCAGGTTATCCAATCCTCTAAAATAAATCGTGGGTAGCTCATCAATAATCACTGAGGATTTGAGCTGTCCTTTTTTGTTGATGAGCTTTACAATACGAGAGTTGTAGAGTCCCAGAGCTGCCGAGTAAATGTTCTGCCTATCAGGATTGTTGCCCACACAAAGTATTTTAGGTTCATTAGGGTTATTGATATCCAACGAAAAATCATCACCTGTCATCACCCAATAGAGTTGAGGCGAAATCATTCGGGAGAGTGGTATTTTAGCTGAGGCTATCTGCCCTTGTAGCTGGTCTTGTGCACCTCCTTGCCAAGCATCCATAAAAGGCGATAGGTAATTCTCAAGTTCAGGATACGAGGTGAGAATGGTAAAGACATCAGCATAAGGCTTGTTCAATAGCTCGATGGCGTGTGGAAAGGTACAGTACTTACCCTCTTTGTAAATCTTCAAAAACCAAATAATAGCAGCCAAGAGAATGATAGGCGACTCTACAAAGAAATCCCCTTGCTTTTGTATCCACGAGCGGTTAAGGTTGAGCATAATGGTATAAGCAGACTCGTAGGCATCGGAAATATCGCTCATAAAGTTGGGGTTGATAGGGTTACAACGATGACTACGGCGAGGATCATCAAAGTTTATCACATAGAACTTAGGCTTTACCTTGTACTTGTCTAAGTTTTTTAGCAAGTGATTGTAGGCAATGGTAGAGAGATCATCAAACTTGAAGTCGTAGATGTACATTGCAAAACCCTTTTCAATCTGTTGTTTGATGTAGTTGTTCACAATAGCATAAGATTTACCAGAACCAGGAGTCCCCAGCACTATGGTCGCCCGAAAAGGATTTACCACATTGATCCAGCCTTTGTTCCACTTCTTGCGGTAGTAGAACAAAGTAGGCAAATTCACAGAATACTCGTTTTTCATCAGTCGAGTTTCCTGCATAAACGACTCGTTTTCATTGTTAAAAACATCGTCTAAAAGATTGTCTTTTAGCAAGCGACTCATCCACGAACCTGCCATAAGGAGCGCTATGTAGCCCAAAGATAGGGTAAGGATATAAAAAAAGGCAACCACTGAAGCAGGAAGTCGCAAGTACAAAATCCAAAAGTTACCAAAGTAAAGAGTAGCTCCTATTCCCAGAGCGATGTAAATCTTTCGCCAAGTAATTTTGTCATTCTTTACGCCTGTTGTGCCCAAACAGCTCAAAGCTAAGAGCAGGAGGGCAAAGCATTTGGTGTATAGCGGGTGAGAGAACAGTCCTGCTGTTCGTTGGAAGTTGGTCAGGATTCTATCTACTACGGCTAATATCCACTTTTCGCCTTGGAAAAAGCCATAACAATACCAATAGAGGTGCATTAGTACTATGAGAATACTTACTGCACGCATAAAAGCCATAATCTTGGCTAATGCTCTTAAATCATCATCGTTTTGCATATTTGTTTCTGTTTTTAGTGTTTGTCAATATTTTATACTTAGCTGAGCCAATGAGCTGGCTACACTTAAGATTTGTTTTTCATTTTTCTCCGTTTGGCAGTAGCACGTTTCATTCTTCTGGTAAAATCCTCTTCTTCGTAATCTACCCCTTGATCATCCAAAGAGAAAAGAGTAAAGAAAGCATTTAAGGCTGAGTCCTTGCCAAAATCCTCTTGGTAATGTGTCCAAGAAGTGTCAGAAAAAGTATCCTCTTCAACAGTATTAGTATTGTTGTGATTTTTACTTGCATAATGAGTTACAGCCGGCATATTTACCTGAGAGGTTGAAGCAGGAGCAGGCTCTTCTAACGATTTTAGCCACTGATGAAAAACATTGGCAGAAAACTCCTTCCCCTGCTGAGATCCATTATACACACATCGGCTGTTGTGGTCGATAAAGGTTACCCCGTAGGTTCTCCCCTCTTTGTTTTCACGAAAGACAACCTCAATACCTTTAGCTTTTAGTTTTTGAATAAATTCACTTTTGCTATGAGTTGTTTCTTTGGCAAAGATGATATGTGCCTTTAAGGAAATGGTGTCTTGTCCTTTTAGGTATTCGTGTTCCTTTTGCAAGTGTTTTTCGATATAAGGTAAGCTGAGTGTTTTGCCGAGCTTGGAGGCTTTAAAAGGATGGCTTGCTTTGTTACCATTCTCATCCAATACCACATACACCAAGCCCTTTTTAGGAACGCCTTGCAGTTCGCCTTCTACCTTTTCTACGGCTATGTTAAACTGATTGAGCAAGGCGTTAAATGCTCCTAACGAGGCAAAATGATAGTGTTTTAGCAATTGTTTTACAATATGTACCAACTCCTTTTTAAGGTCGTTTTGTCGGTAATCTAAGGGTATTAATTTAGACAAAGGCAAGAACTCATCATCTGTTAGCTGTGAATCATTGGTGATAGCAGGGATAAGTTGGTATTTCGTTTCCAACTCTCGGCATACTTTCATTGAACGTATTTTTTCAAAAGTATCAGGGATTTTCTTGCCGTTTTCATCTATCCCCAGCGATACGATGTGAATGTGTTTGCGCTCGATATCCGAATGTTTGTAAACCACAAAAGGTTGGTCGCCAAAGCCCATTTGCTGCATATAGTCAGTAGCCAACTTTACAAAGGTCTCATCACTCACCTTATCGTTAGGATCGGGGTTGAGGGAAATGTGCAGGATAGGTTTTTCTGTCCTTATGTTGGCATAGAGATAAGGCGCAAAAGAACGAGACACTTCCGAAATGCCTACACTTCCTTGCAGAGGTTGTATCACTTTTTGAGCGTATAACACCTCACCTTGTCCTTTAGCTACCTTGTTGTGATTGTACAAAAGTACTCCTAACAGCTGCGCCCCTCGATGTATTTTTGCTATCATAAACTGCTGTTTTCTTCTTAAAAACTACTTTAGTTTTTGCTCCATTTGCTGCGAAAGTTCTAATATTTGTTTGCAGATAGCAATCAATTGGGTAGTTTCTTTCTCCAATTTATATAGGTAAGCAGCCGCTTTCTTCTCCGAAAAATTACGGTAGAGTATCTTTACAATCTGATTGTAATTCACCCCTACCAAACGAAATTGCGCATAGAGTTCAGTGAGTTTG
The DNA here is from genome assembly GCF_000318295.1 of Capnocytophaga sp. oral taxon 326 str. F0382. Classification (NCBI taxonomy): domain Bacteria; kingdom Pseudomonadati; phylum Bacteroidota; class Flavobacteriia; order Flavobacteriales; family Flavobacteriaceae; genus Capnocytophaga; species Capnocytophaga sp. oral taxon 326. The sequence goes on along the minus strand of NZ_KB291404.1, from coordinate 22,848 downwards.
GTGTAATAATCTAAAGCAGATTTATCAATTTTCACCACTTTTATCTCTCGGTTAAAAAGCAAAGAGGTGATAAAATGCGCTTTGACTTTCATTCCTGATTGCTCGAAAAGCGAGAGAAACTGATTGTTTTCTTCTTCATTCAATCGAAAAACATATCTAAAAGAAGCAGGGTTTATCTTTTTATTTCTACCTGTGGAGCGTTTGTGAGTTGTTTTCTGTAAGGTCATATAAATTCAGTGTTAGTAAAAAAACACGACTTCGGAGTGCGTTTTAAGCTCCCTGCAAGGGCAAGTGGTTTTGAGGTGCCTACACGCCTAATGCGTGCCTCAAAACACAACTTGCTCTGTTCGGGTGAACAGAAAATTCTCCCTAACGGTCGAATTTTAATTAGCCATAAAGAGAGAAATTAACACTACGAGCGGGTAAAGTGATTTCAGGGTGCAAAACAAGTGATTTCTTAGCAAAGGATTTGTATGTAACATAAAGCCAATCACTTCCTTACAAAGCCATTTACAACCCTACATAAGGCTATATGTATATTTGTATGTTCCTTTGCACCCGCATACCAAAGCAAGTATGTACGAATGTAAAAATGCAATTAGGTAGCTATGTAGCTACAAAGCTATAAAGCTACAGACGTATGTACATACGCAAGTAATTAGTCAATTAGATAATTAGCCAATTACTTATGTGAGTAAATACTTACTTATGGAGGTAGTTAGATAATTGGCTAATTACAGATAGTTGTATTTGAATAGCTATGCACTTATATACTTACTGAATTACAAACATATTTAAACACATATATATGACATCAACGACAAAATTCATTAGTTTTTCTACTCAGAAAGGAGGGGTAGGAAAAAGCACCTTTACCACCTTAGTAGCCAGCTTGCTACATTATCGAATGGGCTACAATGTAGCGGTGATGGATTGTGATTATCCACAATACAGCCTACACCGAATGCGAGAACAAGACCTCAAAACAGTGATGAACAACGAGCATTTTAAGAAAGCTGCTCATAGACAGTTTAGTGAGCTAAACAAAAAGGCATACCCCATAATACAATGTAAGCCCAATGAAGCTCTTGAAAAGGCACAACAGCTTATCACAGAGACACCTTTCCCTATAGAGGTTATACTTTTTGATATGCCAGGGACAGTAAACACCGCAGGGATATTGACCTTGCTGGCACAAATGCATCACATTTTCTCACCTATCACTGCCGATAGAGTGGTAATTGAAAGTACTTTGAGTTTTACTGAGGTACTTTCCAATATCATCGCAAAGAATACCGAAAGTACTATTAAAAGCGTACATTTGTTTTGGAATCAGGTGGATGGAAGAGAGAAGTCGCCTTTGTATAAGATATATGAGCAGGTGATTGCTGATTTAGGTTTGAACCTGATGCAAGCCTACATCTCTGATAGCAAGCGTTTCCGAAAAGATGGCACAGAAAACCAACGATTGGTATTCCGTTCTACCTTAATGCCTGCTGATGAGAAGCTGATGAGCGGTTGCCATTTGGACGACTTTATTAATGAGTTGGTACAGATTATTCAGTAAAACCTAAAGATATGAAGACAGTAAAACCTATAGACGAAAACGAACTAATGGAGCTAATGGCAGGCAAGCAACCCACGCCTGCCTCTGCCATTGCTACAGCTCCGATAGAGACAGAGAAAGCACCCCAGAAACCAGCTCCTACCAAGAAGAAAAAGGCAGAACTCTACGAGTATGAAAGTTATTTTTTTGAGCAGGGAGAGACTTCTGCAAGGGAAGGAAAATCGGTGTATATACGCCCTGAGTTTCACCAGCGAATAGCCCGTATTGTACAGGTGATAGGAGAAGACAAGATCAGTCTGTACAGCTATTTAGATAATGTGCTCAAAGCGCATTTCGAGCAGTACCAAGAGGAAATTACACAGAGTTTCGAACAGAAATACAAACCTATATTTTAATAATGGAAAAGATTATCATTTTACTACTTATCGTGGTGATTTTGTTGTTGCTATCGGACAAAATGCCTATAACACTTTCTAAAAAGAGAGCTTCCCAAGCTAAAGCTACCCCTATACCCAAAACACCTCCTTCAACATCGGTAATGGGGGAAAGCAGGTTTGTGCCTCCTGCAAAGGTAGCTACTACAGCTATCCCCTTAACAGAAAAAGAGCAACAGGATATTCTGACAGAATGGGAAGAGGAACCTATCATAAACCTTGAAGATGAAGAAGAGGATTTGCGCAGTTATCGTACAGAGGCAGAGGACAATGATTTTGCTACAGGACTTTCGTTTGAGGACTTGGAAAAGGTAGCTACTTTCCTCTCTGAGGACAAAGAAGAGGTTACCACCGAGAACATAGAGCTACTGCAAAAGGTAGAGGGTACCAGCTTATTAGAAGCCATAGAAAAAGCCTTGCCCCAAGCGACTCTTAAAGTAAGTACGCTCTTGGAGAAGGCGTTGCCTAAAACTGTAGAGAGTAAAACGGAGTTTGATATTAGGGAGTTTGTGTAATATTTTATGTTATAAAATACTCTTCATCTTTCTTTTTTTCCTGAATAATTCGTTTGCTTAACTCGTTTATATTCTGCTGTGCCCATTCTGAAACTATAGGATTACTATTGTCCACAATGCTTTCAAGTAATTTTTTATTAGATTCAAGTAAGGGTACAATAGAACCTGACCACGAGAAGCTATTCATATTGGCCTCTAATCCGTGAAGAACCTCTTTTATACTTCCAAATTCATCTATTAATCTTTTTGCAATAGGATTCCATTCAGTTCGGTCTTCATTATATATAGGAACTAATTCAGCAATAAGAGTAGGTGCAATAGGTTGATTCTTATTACACCAGTCTATAATTTTCTCAATATTATTATTAAATAATATATCCTTTTTTGTATATATATTATTAATATGCTCTCCTAATAGCTGCTTTATCCCCCAGAATTTCATATATCCATCATGCTCATTGATTATAGCAGAAGATATAATTGCCCAAGTGCTATCAAAATAATCACTCAATGCAATTTCAAATATGCTTCTATATGGTTCCAAACTAAGTGCAGTATCCCAGTTTATATAATTGATAATATCGTTTACCACAAATGAACATAATTTCTCATCTTTTTCTTCGTTTTTAAGAATATTTCTTATATGATTAAAGTATTGAAAGTTATCAATGTTATTATTCCATTGTACTCCTATTTTATATATACACTCTTTCAAAAAACCATCTATGACAATTTGTTTTTCAGCATCTTGAGTACGAATAGAACTTAATAGCTCAAAAATCATTATATACCCCTGTATCTCATAATTTAATAGCTTATTTTGTAAAGATTCAATCTCTTGTATACTGAGTTTTTGTAAAGCCATCCTATACTTTAAATGCCCTAAATAACTAAACAATTGAGGGTGATTATCTATTAATTTAAATAATTGATCAAAGTGCTCAACTCCTTTCTCATCATTAGCAACAAAAATAAACAGAAGATAATTTAAATACGATTTTTCTCCTACTTTTTGATAAAAATATTTCTTAATTTCTCTTTCTGATTGCTCAATAAAGCCTAATAGAATTGAATAATCAAACAATTCTTCGCCTAATTCTTCTGCTATTGATAATGATATATTAATAAATTTTTCACTTTTATCTATATTATCATTAAAAAAATCACTTATTGATTTGCCAAAATATGATTGATATATTACATAGATCCCTCGCTCTCTTTTGTAGAGTTTAGATAGAAGTTCTCTTTGCTCTACTTCTTTAAACTCCATAAAAACCTTGGCTAAAGAATACATTCGTTCCTTTTCTTTCTCTTCAAACTTTTCAAGAGAGTAGTTTTTATCATAGAACTTATCATAACTTCTAAAACGAGTCATAAAATCTTTTGATAATTCTTCTATAATCTTTTGTAAGTGCGTTCTATGTTCTTCTAATATTTTATTACCTTCAAAAGCTAAGGTCATTCTAATGCTATCTAATCCTTCTTGCCAAATTCCATTTTTTATAGCGATAACATCATCTATATATGGTAGTACTATAGCTATCAAACCTATGTTAGTCAAACCTCTAATGGAATCAGCAATAATTTTACTTACTTCATCTATATATATACCTTCACTTCTAATAAGATTGATAAGTTCATCTAATATACTGTTATAGTATTCTGATATTTCTACATCATATATAGGGGCATAATCTTTTAATTCATCTATTCCTTGCCTTTCTGCACCTTTCATTCTTACAAAATGGTTAGTTGTTAAACCAGAAGCCATTGCTTTAATAGCTAATTGGGTAAACTTTTCGTCTTTCATACCTAACCCCCATTTGATAATCTTTAATCTCTCCTTTAGAGAAACTTCTGTCCCAGCTAAGAAAATATGAAATAATTGTAGAAATTGCCCAGTTGCATTATTAGCCCACGACTCATTCTCTGCAACCGCAAGTCTATACAATATTTTAGTACTATTAGCGAACGTTTCCTTACCAAAGCATAGCTTTTCTAATGTCCATATTATATTTCGTCTTCCTTCTTTAAATTCTAATAGCTCTTCTGTTTTTTTATTGTTGAATTGTCTATAAAGGTTATCAGATATTGCTACTGGATTCACTTCTACAAATGAACGGAAGAGGCGTGAACCCAATTCAGTATTTAAAACTTCCGTACTATCAAAAGGGGAGTTTTCTCCTACTATTGTTTCAATTATCTGTTTAGCATTATCACTATATTTTAAATACTTAAGCTGTTCTGATAATGAATCAATTAAAATCGTATCATGAGGAGAGTCAAGTTCTTGTATTTCTTTAATTATCTCATAAAACTTTTCTTTGTCAGTATTCTCAAACCATTCTTGTGCCAATAGGATTGCTAAAGGAAAAGGACGCAGTGATAGATAACGTCCTTTTTTTTCAAATATCTCTCTTTTTTGATAATGTTTAACTAATTCCTTGAATGTACTGTTCCTAACTTCATCGGTGTCATTAGATATTGTCAATTTTTTATTGTTAATGATAAATTGATACTGTTTAGATAAATCTTCTTCATATCCAAATTTGCTAAATAAAGAACAAGACCTTAATATAGCTCTACAGTTCTTAACACTTGCTTTCTCTCCTAAAATCTTATCCAATAATTCCTTATTATCTATGTCATCTATAAGTTCACCATTTTTAATACTTCTTCCTAATAGAATGGCCATAAAGGGGATGCCATCTGAAAACTCTTTTATCTGTTCAATTTTATTCTTATCTAATCCCTTAAACATTGATGAGATAATACACTCTGTAATATCAGAAAAATCTTTTTTTTCTATGACAAAATATTGGGTATTTCCAATCTTATTTAAGCTATATTCTTCAGGGTTTGAATCAATGGTAATTAGTGTAAGTCCTCTTGTTAAATGTTTTGCAATTATTTTATGTTTATCAATATTACAGTTGTCAATAACTAAAATAGCATCTGATTTATTTTGGTTTACTTGAGACATAAAATAAGAAAAATCAATCTCACTTGTGAGATAGTTATAGTCTAAATATAATATTCTATTTGAAAGTAATATGGATTCTTGATTATTTTCTACTTTCTTGAATATCTCAAATAAAATTCGAGTTTTTCCCATTCCAGGAAGACCTGTAATCCTAATTGGTAGTTTATTAGGATTATTAATTTCCGTCATTATAATATCTCTAATTTCTTTTGTCTTCTTATTCTCTATAAACTCACTTTCTATACTTATTTCATCTCTCCATTCTCTCCATTGTTCCCAAGTTTTAAAAGGTCTATATTTATTTTTTTGTTCTTCAAGAATATGTTGTATAATAGTTATCAATGCATTTTTTAAATTACTAATTAATCTTTCTTTGATGCTTTCAATTTCTTCTTCATTGTTATTTGAATATTTATATTTAATAGGATATCTTATATGTTGTATATCAAAAGGTAATTCTTCAGGTTCTCCATAAAAAGTATTAATTACTCCTATAATTCTTTCTTTTCCTAATGCATTACGTGCAACTCCATATTCAAACATGACATTATTATTAGAAAAAAGTTTTTTCTGTTCTTTTTTATTTACTATAGATAGATCCGCAATAAATATATCTGAATTTGGAATTCTTTTTTCAACAATAGTATCAGCTACAGATGGTGATCCTGGTTCCCCATTTATCCCATCTTTTATATCAAACTCAATAGTTTGATAAAATTCTTCTTCTTTAATCTTATCTTTAGTTTCGTTAATACATTCCAAAATAAAATTATGATTGTATTTTGGATCTGTTGTTGATTGCCATGAATAGAATATTGTTATTTTCATAAAGTCTTTAATTGTTAAAATTCCACCCTGCAAAATTACAAAAACTTTTCCATATACAACCATATTAAGCCAAACCCTACCACTTTCATTCTCCTCATCTCCTATTCCCCTACCTTTGCCCCAAATTTTAAAATAACAGATTATCAATGAAGCGAAAATCAATTCTAAAACGACTCCTTCTGCTGACGATGATAGGAGTTGCACAATTTTCCATTGCTCAGGGCAATGGCGTAGGAGGTATCAACGAAGCTACCCGTATGGTTACCTCGTATTTTGACCCAGCTACCAAGCTCATCTATGCCATAGGGGCTGTGGTGGGACTCATCGGTGGGGTGAAGGTGTACAACAAGTTTAGTAGTGGCGACCCCGATACCAGCAAAACGGCTGCCAGTTGGTTTGGGGCTTGTATCTTCCTAATTGTAGCTGCTACTATCTTGCGTTCGTTCTTCTTATAGATTATGGAGACAAAAAATAGCTATTCTATCAACAAAGGCATCGGCAGAAGTGTAGAGTTCAAAGGACTTAAAGCGCAATACCTCTTCATCTTTGCAGGGGGACTGCTCTCGGTGCTCATCTTGGTGATGATCCTCTACACGGTAGGAGTCAATTCTTTTGTATGCTTGGGGGTAGGCGTTAGTATGGTCAGCCTTGTGGTTTGGCAGACTTTTTCACTAAACCAGAAATACGGTGAACACGGCCTGATGAAACAAGCAGCTCGCAAACGCCACCCCAAATACCTACGCCACCAAAGATCACCACGCCAATTTATTCGTTACCCTAAACCTAAAACAACCCTCAATGAGAAATAGTTCTAAAATCAACACCTTAGAGAGTAAGTTCCCTATTCTTGCCATAGAACAAGACTGCTTGCTCACCAAAGAAGCCGACATCAGCGTCGGCTTCGAGGTGCAGCTTCCAGAGCTCTTTACCATTTCGGGTGAGGACTATGAGATACTCCACTCACTTTGGCATAAGGCTATCAAAGTATTGCCACAGTATACCATTATCCACAAACAGGACTGGTTTATCAAGGAACAATATGAACCTGAACTGCAAGGAGAGAACCTGAGTTTTCTCTCTCATTCGTACGAAAAGCATTTTAACGAACGTCCGTTCTTAAATCACAGATGCTACCTGTTCATCACCCAAACCACCAAAAACCGAATGAGAGCCCAAAGCAATTTTTCCTCCCTTTGCAAAGGAAACTTCTTGCCTAAGGAGCTCACTAACCGAGAACACGCCACCCAGTTCTTGGAAGCGGTAGCGCAGTTAGAGCGTATTTTAAATGACTCTAACCTGATAAAGCTCCGTCAGCTCAAAACAGAGGACTATATAGGCACTCCACACAAAAAGGGACTCTTTGAGCAATATCTCAGTCTTTCCACTGATGAGAAAGAGAGCCTGCAGGATATATGCCTCTCTGCCGAGCAAATGCGCATTGGCAACCAAAGACTCTGTGTGCATACCTTATCAGATACAGAAGACTTGCCTTCTAAGGTACAAGCCGATAGTCGTTACGAGCGACTCTCTACCGATAAGAGCGATTGCCGTTTGTCCTTTGCAGCTCCTGTGGGCTTGCTACTGAGTTGTAACCATATCTATAACCAATATCTGTTCTTGGACAATTCGGAAGAAAATCTCAGACAGTTTGAGAAATCAGCACGCAATATGCACTCGCTTTCAAGATACAGCCGTAGCAACCAAATCAATAAAGAGTGGATAGAGCAATACCTCAATGAGGCACACTCTTACGGACTTTCGTCTATCAGAGCGCACTTTAATGTGATGGCGTGGTCGGACAACCCACAAGAGCTTAGGAGCATTAAAAACGATGTGGGTAGTGCTTTGGCGTCAATGGAGTGTAAGCCTCGCCATAACACCATTGATACGGCAACTCTCTATTGGGCAGGTATAGCCGGCAATGCAGCCGACTTCCCCAGTGAAGAGACTTTCTACACGTTTATAGAACCTGCCTTGTGCTTTTTCACTCAGGAGACCAACTATCAAAGCTCTTCCAGTCCTTTCGGGATTAAGATGGCCGACAGACTCACAGGCAAGCCTATCCACTTGGATATCTCCGATGAGCCTATGAAAAAAGGGATTATCACCAACCGTAATAAGTTCGTCTTAGGACCTTCGGGGAGTGGCAAATCCTTCTTCACGAACCACTTAGTAAGGCAATATTACGAACAAGGAACACATATCGTTTTAGTAGATACAGGGAACTCTTACCAAGGAGTTTGTGAGCTTATTCACCATAAGACTAAAGGCAAAGATGGGATTTACTTTACTTATACCGAGGACAATCCCATTGCCTTTAACCCTTTCTACACCGATGATGGGGTGTTTGACATTGAAAAGCGAGAGAGTATCAAAACACTGATACTCACCCTTTGGAAGCGAGACAATGAGCCTCCTACACGTGCGGAAGAGGTAGCCCTTTCCAATGCAGTGAACCTTTACCTACAATTGGTAAAAGACAATCCCTCGCACACACCTTCTTTCAATGGCTTTTACGAGTATATCAAGAATGACTACCGAGCTATACTACAAGAGAAGCAGGTAAGAGAAAAGGACTTTGACTTGGCTAACTTCCTCAACGTGTTAGAGCCTTATTACAAGGGAGGTGAATACGACTATCTGCTCAATTCTGACAAGGAGTTAGACCTGCTCTCCAAACGCTTTATTGTCTTTGAAATTGATGCGATTAAAGACCACCCCATACTCTTTCCTGTGGTTACTATCATCATTATGGAGGTGTTTATCAACAAAATGAGACGCCTGAAGGGTATTCGCAAGATGATTCTCATCGAAGAAGCGTGGAAAGCGATTGCCAAAGAAGGAATGGCGGAGTACATCAAGTACCTATTCAAAACCGTGCGTAAGTTCTTTGGAGAGGCAGTGATTGTAACCCAAGAGGTAGATGATATTATCCATTCACCTATTGTAAAGGAATCTATCATCAACAACTCCGATTGCAAGATATTGCTTGACCAGCGTAAGTATATGAACAAGTTCGATGCTATCCAAGCGATGTTAGGGCTTACCGAGAAAGAGAAGTCGCAAATCCTATCTATCAATCTCTCCAACGACTCTCGTCGCAAATACAAAGAAGTGTGGATAGGCTTAGGAGGCACACACTCTGCGGTGTATGCCACAGAGGTAAGCCGAGAAGAATACTTTGCCTACACCACCGAAGAGAGTGAAAAACACCAAGTGATGGAACTCTCCGAGAAGTTAGACGGCAATTTGGAAAAAGCCATCGTACAAATGGCTAATGGACTGTAATAAATTAATAATCATACGTAAATCATAATAATTAAAGTCAATGAAGAAAATGTTATTAACGGGGCTTTTTGCTATAACTATGCTGGCAAGCCCCAAACTAAGCGCACAATGGGTAGTAACTGACCCGACTAATTTTGCTCAGAGCATTATCAACACTACCCAGCAGATAGTGCAGACCTCCTCAACAGCTAAGAATATGCTCAACAACTTCCGAGAGGTGGAAAAGCTCTATAACCAAGGCAAGGAGTATTACGATGCTCTGAAAAAGGTAAATAACTTGGTAAAAGATGCCCGCAAAGTACAAGAAACGGTGCTACTGGTGGGCGACATCTCCAAGATGTATGTAACCAACTTCAAGAAGATGAGCCAAGACCCGAACTTCTCCTCTCAAGAGTTGTCGGCTATTGCCAATGGCTACTCCAAGCTCTTGGGTGAAAGTTCTAAGCTGCTCAAAGACCTGCAACAAATCGTCAATAGTTCTTCGCTATCGATGAACGATAAAGAACGTATGGACATTATCGACAAGGTGCATAAGGAAGTGAAAGAGTACTATAACTTAGTACGCTACTATACCCAGAAGAACATCTCGGTAAGCTACCTACGAGCTAAGAAGCAAAACGATGCGCAAAAGGTACTCTCACTCTATGGAACGGAACTCAAATACTGGTAAAAACTGATAAATGGAAAATCTACACCAAATACTTCGTACTTTATACGATGAGATGATGCCCCTAACAGCTCAGATGTCTGCCATAGCCAAAGGCTTAGCAGGCTTAGGGGCACTGTTCTATGTGGCAATGCGTATATGGCAAGTCTTAGCTCGTGCCGAACCTGTGGATGTGTATCCCTTGCTCCGTCCCTTTGCCATAGGGCTGTGTGTGATATTTTTCCCTACTCTGGTGTTAGGAACAATGAATACAGTGTTAAGCCCTGTGGTAACAGGTACCCATAGCATCTTAGAAGGACAAACACTCGATTTGCACAAACTACAAGAGCAAAAAGACCGATTAGAGCGAGAAGCACAATTGCGCAACCCCGAAACTGCCTATCTCGTCTCGGATGAAGAGTTTGACAAAAAGATTGATGAATTAGGTTGGATGCCCGAAGATATGGCTGTAATGGCAGGAATGTATATTGAAAGAGGGATGTATGACCTCAAGCAAAGCATCCGATCGTGGTTTCGTGAGCTACTCGAAATGCTCTTTCAAGCAGCCGCTTTAGTGATTGACACCATACGCACTTTCTTTCTTGTGGTGATGTCTATTTTAGGACCTATAGCCTTTGCCATTTCGGTATGGGATGGATTTCAATCTACCTTACTACAATGGGTTACCCGCTATGTAAGTGTCTATCTATGGCTTCCTGTATCCGATTTGTTCAGTGCTATTTTAGCACGTATCCAATCCCTTATTTTACAACGAGACATCGAACAACTCTCCGACCCGAGTTTCATTCCTGATACTACCAACACAGCCTACATTATCTTTATGGTCATTGGTATTATAGGCTATTTTACCATTCCTACTGTGGCAGGTTGGATTATACAAGCAGGAGGTATGGGTAATTATGGTAGAAATGTAAACCAAGCTACCTCTAATGCAGGTAATATAGCAGGTGCAGGAGCTGGCTCTCTTTCAGGTAATATTATAGGTAGGTTAATGAAGTAAAAACAAGTCTAATTGAATACTAAAATTAATGGAATTTAAAATCTTTAGAAACATCGAAAACGGATTCAAGCAAATCCGTATGTATGCCATAGCCTTTGCAGTGCTTTGCTCAGGCGTGAGTATCTTCGCTGTAGGCTATGCCTATTACTTTGCCGAAAAACAGCGCGAGAAAATCTATGTGTTAGACAATGGTAAATCACTAATGCTGGCACTCTCTCAAGATGAGAAAATCAATCGCCCTGTCGAAGCTAAAGAACACGTGCGCAGGTTTCACGAACTCTTCTTCAACTTAGCCCCCGATAAAAAAGCAATTGAAGACAATACCAAACGTGCCTTCTTTATGGCTGATAAATCTGCCTTTAACTACTATAAAGATTTGGCTGAAAAAGGCTATTACAACCGCATCATCTCTGGCAATATCCTCCAAAGGGTAGTCATCGATAGCGTGCGCTGTAACTTTAATAGCTATCCTTATCAGGTGGAAACCTTTGCCAAACAGTTCATCACCCGCGCCAGCAACATCACCGAAAGGAGTCTTATTACCTCTTGCAGGTTGATTAACTCCGTGCGTTCTGATAACAACCCTCAAGGATTTATCATCGAACAGTTCAATGTAATAGAAAACAAAGACCTTAGAACCGTAGAGAGATGATAGCCAAGATCCAAAGAGAGATACATTCTCTAAAAAAGCAAACCCAAAGCTATTGTCAGGGACTTTCACCCTCACAAAGAAAACGCTTGGTACTCTTAGCTTTTGCAGTCTACTCGCTACTTACTCTTTTTATACTATGGCACGCTTACCAAGAGTACCACCAAGGCGAAGCCCCTGCCATACAGCATATTGACAACAAGGCTATTGTACCTACTGAGGGGAATACCCCAAAAAAGGATTCGTTAATTTTTAAACAACTTAATAATGGAAAAGAACACACCCCTTCCAGAGCAAAACGGTAATACCCCTGCCTCAGATAAGGCTAACGCTCCTTCTTCTACACCAAGTTTCTTGGTCAGTGAAGAAGAGGAAAAAGCCCTCCAAGAGCGCAATGAGGAAAAAGCCCTTGCTAAAAAACAACAACTCAAGAAAATTGTCATCTATGCCCTAATGGGGATAATCTTCCTCGCTTGTATGTATCTGCTTTTTGGTGGCGGAAGTGAGCAAGAGCAAACACAAGTAGGTATCAATGAGGCAATACCACAAGCTACCGAAACTCTCTTGCCTTCTGACAAGGAAAAAGCCTACGAAGAAGCCCTCTTAGAAGAAAAAGAAGCTGATAAAAAAGCCTCTCTCAATGCACTGTCTGATTATTGGCAAGAAGACGAAGGCGAGGAATATCCTGAAGCTATCGAGGAGGAAGAAGAACCCACTCCGCGTTATCGCAAGGCTACCCCTAATGCCTTTGAGCGTTCCGCTCAGTCTTATCGCGATATTCACCAGACTTTAGGCAGTTTCTACCAAGACAATAGTGCTTACGAGGAGCAACAACGACTCAAAGAAGAGATAGCCTCTCTTAAGTCTCAACTCTCCAATAAGCAAGATCCTACCTCTATAGATGCCCAAATGGCATTGATGGAAAAGTCTTATGAAATGGCTTCAAGATATTTGCCCAAAGGACAACAGAACCCTTCAATGATGGGGGGTGCAGGCTCGCAAGAGGGCGAGGGAAACAATAGTAGCGAAGCTGATAATGCAGAACAGAGTAAAAACATTGCTCCTGTCTATACTCCAGAGGAAAAGGTAGTCAGTCGTTTGCCCCGCAAGCAGTCCGAGAAGGAGGCTCTGCAAGAATGGGTAAAGGAGCAACAGACCTCTTTTTTCAATGGCGAGAGCTTTAAGCCACAAGGTAGTATCCTAAAGAATAGCATTCGCGCTTGTACACATATCGAACAGCTATTAGGAGAAAACTCAAGGGTGCAGCTAAGACTTTTAGAGCCTATACGAGTAGCAGGCATACTCATTCCTAAAGGAGAGCTGCTTACAGCCTCTGCTAAAGTGAGTGGTGATAGATTGTTACTCACCGTAAAATCCTTAGAATACAAGGGCAAGGTAATTCCTGTCTCTATAGCTGCCTACGACATCGATGGGCAACAAGGGTTATACCTGCCCGCTTCTTCCGATGCCAATGCCTTTAGAGAGATAGCAGCAGGAATGAGCAAAAGTTCAGGGAGTAGCTTTACCTTTAGCTCTTCCGCCAAAGACCAAATTGTCTCTGAGCTGAGCAAAGGGGTCGTACAAGGAGGTACGTCTTATCTTTCTAAAAAAATTGCACAACCTTCCATAAGGGTTAAAGCAGGTTATCAGCTCCTGCTTATCTCTAAGAAATAGCCTTTCAGACAAACCCATAAACACACAACAAAGCACAAAACAACACAATTATTTATTTTTCAACCTATTAAACACACTTAATATCATTTTATTTATGCGTAAATTACACTTATTTTTATCAGTAACAATGCTTACTGTTACCGTGCAAGCCCAGAATGAGGCAAAGGAAAACACAACTCTCAGTACTGAGAAAAAGGAACTTTTAGCACAATCAGGAAAGGTAGTGCCGTATCCTTTGCAGGTGGCTTATGACCAAACAACCCATCTTATCTTTCCTGCTTCTATCCGCTATGTGGATTTAGGCAGTGAAAACTTAGTAGCTGACAAGGTGAAAGATGCCGAGAATGTACTAAGGGTGAAGGCAGCTAAAACAGACTTTACCGATAGCACCAACCTATCGGTCATCACTCAAGACGGAGGCTTTTATAGCTTTGAGGTAAGTTATCATACCACGCCACAGCCTCTTACCATTGATTTTGGTAGAGGAATGCCCCAAGGCAATAATGTGAAATCGGATATTCTCTTCTCTGACACAGGCTGGGAATCACCTGCGGTAGCACAAATTATTATGTCGTCTATCTATCATCAGAAGAAGAATTACATCAAGCATATAGGTTCGGAGAATGCAGGTATACAATGGCTACTAAAAGGCATCTATGTACACAATAGCAAACTCTATGTAGATGTGCAATTGTCCAATCGCTCTAACCTGCCTTTTGAAGTAGATTTTATCACTTTTAAAATCATTGATAAGAAGACCACTAAAAAGAGCATTGTACAAGAAGTGCCCGTTGATCCCTTGCGCGTATACCAACCTATATCCCTGCTAAAGGCTCATAAAGAAGCTCGCTCAGTGTATATGTTAGACCAACTCACCCTCTCTGATGACAAGGTTTTGCGGGTAGAAATCTTTGAAAAGAACGGCTCTCGCTACCAATCGTTCCTCATCACTAACGAGGAGATTATAGCCGCTCGCCCTATCGAACAGTTTAACCTTAAATTTTAATGCCAATGGTAAGAATTATCACTTGTATTTGTCTGTGCTTTTTAGGAGGCTCCATTGCCCAGGCACAGCGATTGTTACCCAAGCAAAAAGGTATCTCGCTCTCTTGGGTCGCACCCGCAGAGGCTTTTACTTCCTCTTTTTCTGATGATTTTGGGGTGCAGTTAGGCTATAGTATCAATGCTAAAAGGGGTAACTACAAGCATTTTTCCCTTGAATATCAAAGGCGATTGTACCCTTACAAGAGTCTGAATATACCCGTTGAGAGGTATATAGGTGCAGGAGGTTATAGCTTTGCCTTGATCAGTGACAGCAGTAAAACGGTGGCTTTGAACTTAGGAGCAGAAGCTCTTTTGGGCTATGAGGTAGTCAATCACAGCAAAAGCCTCCTTCCTGATGGGGCACTATTAAAGAACGAAAATAATTTTCTCTATGGCGCACAAATTGGCTTGCAGGTAGAGACTTACCTAAGTGATCACTTTTTAGTGCTTTGCTCTGGCAAAGTAGCAGCTCTGTGGGGAAGTTCCTTTGAGCTACTGCGTCCCTGTGCTACTGTAGGACTGCGCTATATGTTTTAACCTTTAAAAGACAATACGATGAAGAAAATAAATCAGAAAATTGTAATAGGACTCATCGCAATGCTATGTGTGAGCCTATTCACCTCTTGTAAAAAAGAGTTGGACGTACAACAAAATTTCCCTTTTGAGGTAAAGGTATTGCCTGTGCCTAAAAACATAGGTAAAACCGATATGGTGGAAATACGCTGTGAGTTGCGCTCTCCCTACCAATACGATGAGAACCGCTATTTTATTCGTTACTTTCAGTATGAGGGAAAAGGAAGTTTGCGTACCTCTCCACAAGGAGAAGTCTTACTTGTTAATGATGTTTATCCACTTGCCTCCAAAGGAGCGTTTAGGCTTTACTACACTTCTGCCTCAGAAGCTAACCAGTCTTTCTCCGTTTGGATAAGCGACTCCTTCGGCAATGAACAAAAACTTGATTTTGAGTTTAATGTGAAGAAAGAGTAAAGATATAAAGCCAAAATCCTCCTTTCTCTTCCAAAACAAGCCTACTTTTAAAAGTGGGCTTGTTTTGTTTTACCTTTGCGCAAAATAATGCAAATGGAAGTAGTAGTTATAGAAAAATCTGTTTTTGAACAGATACAAAAAGATGTACAGCAACTCAACAATTCTCTGCAAGTGGTAATGGATACTTACAAAGGTATTTGGCAAAAAGAAAAGTGGTTGGACTCTCAGGAGGTTTGTCTGCTTTTGGGCATTAGTAAGCGTGCTCTGCAGTATTATAAAGACCAAAAACTATTACCTTTCTCTTGTATCCACCGCAAGAACTATTTTAAGCGTAGTGATGTAGAACAGCTTTTAACCTCTAACCTTCAAACCCGATGAACTTACTCACAGAGACACACCAGGAACTAAGCTCTTACCTAAGTCAGCTTGAAAACCTTAAACAGCAAATGGACTTTATCCTTAAAAACTTCCGTCCTGTATTTGACGGCGAGGTATTTCTATCAGGAAAGGAGGTCTGTGAGCTGCTGCATATCACCAAAAGAACCCTACAGCAATACCGTGATGATGGGCTATTTCCTTATATCCAAATTGGTGGTAAAATTCTCTTTAAACAAAGTGATATTCTAAAAATTTTGGAGGCTAACTATAAGAAATAGCTCCTCTTTTTATCTTTAATGGCTTTCTTATAAGGCTTCTCTTTATCCTAAACTAACAAAAAATCTATCTGTAAGGTCTTTCTTTTGCTTCTTTTCTTTCTCAAAGAAAAGAAGGTCGTGAGCCACGACAGGCAATTAATAGCACTGACAAGCAGTCATAAAAAATGCTTGTCAGTGTTGTTGTTTATACAGCTAAGGGTTGTGTACGAAAGTCTTTGAGGTTGAGGAAAAAGCCTCTGTAAGGAGTGAGTCCTTCTCTGAATAAGTTCCAAAGTAGGGTGCTTCCCATTTGTGAGAGAGTGGCGTTGATGAACAAATCTTGCTTGGTTAAGGCTTCAGCAAGGGAGCAACTTGGGGTATTTTCATTATGCTCGGATTGCGTTAATAATTCTCCAAAGGCTTGGGTAACAGTAGGTAGGATATCTATGGGAGTAAAAGTATCACTATGAGGTTGCTCAATGGCTTGTAAAGTACCTAAAATCACTTGCCCTGAATGGGTGCTGTTGCCAAAATCTAACCAATACTTAGGGTTGTTGTGGTAGTGATGGGCTCGTTCTAAATGAGCGAGTACTTCCCCAATGTCAAAGCGTGCCTTTGCGCTATCTACACACGAAAGGTAAATACTTCCTCTCATTGTTTCTTCTTCAGAGGGAAAGGTCTCAATGCTGAATAGCTGTGTTTGCGCTCTCCAATCTGTACCAAAAAAGCGATTGATACGGCTTATTAGAGCAGTGGATTTGTACATTCCTAACTCACAAGCCGAAAAAAGTTGTCTGCCGAGATTAGCTGGGCTTACAAAGTCGTTGTCCCAAAGGGTTACCGATAATCCTGCGTGTCCTAAAGCAACCAAAGCGTGGTTGATACGTGCTAAAGCAGTGGCTACTTGTGAGCCTGTGCCTCCTGCTCCTATCAGATGTACTTTAATAGGATTGGTAGCATTGAGCAAAGCAGTATCAGTAAAATGTACCCGCTCTTTGTGTGTTTGGACAGAGGTGTTGAAAGGGTTGAGGATGTTTGTACTCTGTTTCATTGTTATAGGATTTGTTGTAAGGTGAGGTGATTGGGATTGAGCAGTTCGCAAGGGAAAGGCTTATTACTATGAGTGAGTTCCTGCCAAAGGCTTATTAAGGGTATTTTGGTTATAGGATATGAGCCTAATTGATGAGAAAAATAGCTATTGAAAAAATAATCTTCCCATTGGGTGATAAAGTCTTCTAAGCAAGAGGCTTTACGCTCATTTACCTGCACAGACCCCATACACACATTGCCATTTTCATGGACGTTGAAAAAAGGCGCATAGCACAGAGGTGTATTAAGGTGTGGCTTTTGGTTTTTGGCTAAGGCATATATCCAAAGGCTCTTGGGGGTAGCTTTCCACAACAGAGGAGGTAGACTTACTTCTTTGTTTTCTATAGCAAGGGAGGAGGCAAAAAACAACTGCTTTTTTTGTGCTTTAGAGTACCAAACAGCTTGCCCCTTACCTTTATGGGATAGATGGAGCACCCTGCGAGGAATAATACCTTTAGAGATTAGAAAGGCTTGTGCTTGCTCTTTTTGGCAGGTGAGCGTTTTGGCAAGTGCTTGCGCTTGGTCGAGGGTAAGCGGTTGTGCGCTTGTAGGGTTACCATTGTTATCAAGGTGTAAGTACTCTACATAACTCTGTGGGTTGTAGCGGTTACTGTCTTCGTAAAAAACAAGTGCCGATGTAGGGCGATATACTTCCCCTACTTCTGGGGTGAGGTCTGTGTATTTCATTTTAAATGCGGTTTAAAAGGGTTATAAGTTCGGTTAAGAGAGGAAAGAAACGCTGTTCAAAATCAAAGTTAGCAAGGGGTGTTGTGCTGTTGAAATGTTTGTAAATGGTAGGGAGTTCTATCTCACTGCATTGGGAGTATTCTCCATTGAGCCAATCTAAAAGATAGGTATGGAATAGGTCGCTTTGGTCTTCATAGACAAAAGATAGGTATTTCTCTACTTCAAAAAGTTCCTCTTCACCTTGCTCATAGTCCTCTGCTCTGTGCAAATGGGTATAGATAGAGTGATTAGGAAAATCTTGCCACAAGGTATAAAAGGCTTGTGAGAGGGCAAGGCATTCGGCTTCTAAATCATTCTTAGGAATAAATCGGTTTTTGCGTATTTGAAAAAAGTCTAAATGGCAAGGGTTTCGTATCTTTTTGGAAAGAATAGCACCTATTTGTTGTGCCTGCTTTAAAAGGTGCAGGAGGTGCTCTCTTTCCGCTATTTCTTCATAGTCTTGGCTAATACAATCCTGCAACATTTCATAGGCATAAGCCACAAAACAATCTTCTTGTACATAGTTTGCTATAAAAGCACGTTGGTTTAGGTAGGCATATACCGATAAAAATAGTTCATAAAGTGGTTTGTTTTTATGTACTTTCAGAAGTCTATAAAGCGGTTGCAGAGGGACAAAAAACACTTCGTTGGGCAAATAAAAACGTTCTTCGCAAGAGAAAAAAGCATTGCCATTGGGAGCTTTCAATACTTTTAGTTCACAGAAAGTGCCTTTGGTATCTCTCTTTTTGATTTGCTCTTGGCTGTAAGAAAGGGCTAAGGCAATCCCACAAGAAAGGTCGTACTGCTCTATGGGAAAGGGAGTAAAGCCGTAATGGTCTGCCATTTGAGCAAGGGAACGCTTGAGAGTAGTTTTTAGCTGTGCTTGCTCCTCTCCACTAAAAATGATGTGCTTGCTTGAGTGATACACTTTAGGAGGAAAGGTCGTTTTTAGAAAACCATTGGCAAAAGAGTTTTCGGGGCTACTTGTTGCTGTTCTTGACGTATCTGTGAGCGGTCTTTTGGGCGTTGGACTGCTTTGGAAAACTCTCTTAACCTGCGGTAGAGTTCTCTCTGTGCTTCGCTTTGTATGGGTGCGAGGTTTTGTTGGGATTGCTGTTGCATACATTTTTAGCTTGTTTTTAGTTTTTTGATAACGTTTTTAGTTTTAAGCCTTGTTTTAAGCTGTTTTACAAGGCTTATAGCTTTAGAATTAATAGAGATTTAGCCTTTTGTACCCATTGTGATTTGTAGGGGATAGACAACGCTGTCTCCCTCTACGTAAGGTGTGCCTGCTTTGGCATTGGTGAGCAGGGGGTAATGGGTGCTGTAAAAATTCTTGACTTGCTCTACTGACCACGATGGATTAGGGTCGGCAAGATGAATAGTTTGTCGGTTTTCTTCAAAGACAAACATTCTTTTCAGTTGGGTAGCTATGAGCATAACAATACTTTTTTTAGGGGTTAATACTTATTCTTCAAACAAGGTAGGGGCAAAGTGTGTGGATAGTTCTGACCTTTTTTTGCGGATTTTATCGGCATAGTTAGGGAACTCATCGGGAGGAGGTAGTTTTGACCACGCTTCTCGGTACTTGCCCTGTGCTTCTAAATCAGCTACTTTTTTCATAGCCTCATCGTATTTCTTTTGTTGTTTCTCGGCTTTTTCTTTCTCCATAGCTGATTGCCTTTGGGCTTGCTTTTGCGCCTCGATGTACTGCTCCATATTCACAAGCAGAGACGAGGTTTCTTCTAAGGGTTGGGTGATGCTTTGAAAAAAGCCTGCATCTAATTCTTCGGCAGTACCTCTAAGTACTAAGGGAGGCAAAAGGTGCTTGGCAGGGTCTGAACATTGTTCATTCTCAAGCAATACCGATACAACAAGCTGGCTATTTGCTTCTTGAGTTATGACTAAGTGTAGTTTGCCTTGTATGGCTAACTGAGCAATTTGATTGAAAAAATGGGTTTCCATTGGATACTTCGTTTTTAAATTGATACTTCTGTTATATTGATTTTTTGCATTAGGTAGTCGCTGTAATATCCGTCTTTGGTAAATAGATATTCATTTGTAATAAGGCTATTAGCAATAGCTTCGTCACCGATAAGTGTTTCATAACTATTTCGCAAACTACAAAATAGGTGGTGATTGATATTTTCTAAACTCTCTTGTAACCATTCCTTTAGAGTGTTTAAGGTTTCTTCTATACGTTTGTAGGTTTTATCGCCTAAAAAGAATTGGATTTCCAAATCTATATAATAACCTTGTTTAGGAATGTTAGTAAGTGCATAGTAGTCAATAGCACCAACTTCTATTAATTTGACAATTCTTTTAGGGATAGGGCAATTGTCAAACTCTAAGAGCAAGTTAGGGGCAATTTCTCTCCAACGCTTTTTAGAAATTCCATCTATCATTTTAGGAATATCTATGTAAGAGAAAAAACAGCTTCCATCACTTTGAGAATAAAAGCCATTAAAAAAGATTTGTTTAGGGTGTACATCAATACCGATATAGGTGCATAATGCTACAAAATCAATAAAATCACCCTCCCACCAATCTACATTATCTACATTGATGTATCTAAAGTGTTCTACGGCTTTTCTTTGAGAGGTTATAGATAACTCACTATAGGGAAATACATTTATGTTAAGTGTCTTCATTACTTCGTTTTTAAATTAATACTTCTGTTTTTATATCCTTATCTTTTAAGGGGCTTTTTTAATAGTGTTTTCAGTGTGATAACTCACTATGTAGCCGTTTGCCTTTACGATAGCTTCTAAGGCTTGTCGGGCTTTAAGGGTTGCCTCTCGGTCTTGGTCGCTAAGGTTCATAAAGTGCAGTGGTTCAAAAGTTCGGATGATTATCCCTATATAGGATAGGGCTTGGGTGTCGGTTGCTAAGGGTTGTTTGAGGGGTTTCATTGAGATACACTTTTTTAGGTTAAACTACTTCTTGGAGTTCTATCTCAAACTCAATGCTTCTTTTGCTACATTGGGTTTGGTCGTACCATTGCAAGTTGGTTAGGTCGTCTTGAGTAAAGGGTAGCTTGTACCGCTTGCAATAGGCTTTTATCACTTCGATTGCTTTGTACTTGCTTGTGCATACTTGCATAAGGACACGGCTACTCATATAGTGCCAGCTATCGGTTTTATAGACTAAGTAAACGCTTTCCATAGGCTGTTAGGTTTTATTAAGGGTTGAGTTTTGGGCTTCTTTGAGTTGCTTTAGTTTAATATATAAGTCCTGCCAATAGGCTTTTAGCCTCTTATCTAACGCCTTGTGGGTGCTGTCAGTATGCTTATAGCCTCTAAAGCTATCGGCTTGCGCTAAGGCTTTATCAAGGTCGGTTACCTCTATAGGTGCGCCATTGAGGTCTGTTATTATCATTTTTCAAAGGTTTTAAAAAGTTCATCAAAACGGATGTCATCTGTCCAATACTCATCGGAGGAGTATTTTCCATAGGCTTTTATATAGAAATCATCGTATCGAGTAAATACGCTTCGGTAAATATCCAAACGGCTTTCAGGCGTATTGAAAGAGGCTAATTCCTCCTCAGTGAGTTCCACAAAAGCCCAAGTACGTTCTTCCAAAAAGGATAAATCGGGCTGTTCCTCATCGCTGAGGGTATAAAAGTCGGTTCTTGCCTCATAGAAACTAAGGTTCACAAAATCGGGGTCGCTCTTTAGGGTAGATACTTGTTGGGCTACTTTTTTCACTTTCTCAAGCCATTGCTCGGTAAGGCTGATAAGAGCAAAGTCGCAACTATCCCATTCGCTATTGGTATAGGCACGCACCAATAGGTGTGTTGTAGGTGTTTTGCTGATATTCATTTTCTGTTCAATTTTAAAGGGTTATACATTTAGAAAGGTAAATCGTCCTCGTCTTCCTCTGCGACTTGCCCTGCTGTGACTTGGGGCTTTGGCAAAGGTGTTATGGCATTTGCGTTATTTGTCTCACTTGCAGAGGTATTAGGTGTTACTTCTGCTTTCTTGCTAAAGTGGAATTTGATTTTGGAGGTGTGAAAGTTCAAGCCTGCTTGAGGCTCTCCCTCACGATTGAGCCACGCTCTTGCCGATACTCGTCCTTCCAATTCAACCAATGTGCCTTTGGTAAGATACGGAGCAACTCCCGTACTGAGCCAATAAGCACAGTCAAAAAAGGAGGTTTGTTGTACGTTTTCACCTGCTTTGTTTCGGTAGTTGTCGTTCACTGCTACAGAGAAATTAACGACTTGTTTGCCATTTGATAGGGTTTGTACTTGTGCATTTTCGGTAAGTCTTCCTACGATATTCATAAGCGTTCTATTTGTTATTAGGTTACTAAATTTCTACTATTAGGTCTATACGCCCATAAAGATAGGCACGGAGGCTGGTGCGGTCGATAGCATAGTATTCATACCAAGTATTATACTGCTTTACAATGAACTTTCTCAGTACATCGGAAAAATCAAATCGGTAGCCCAATAAGGGGATAGCATTTCTGAAAAAGCAGTTACTATTGACCGCTTGGGTAATCCAATTTTTCTCTATTCGGTTGAGTTTCTCACCGCTATTGAGCTTTACACGGAGCTGATAGACTTGGCAGTCTTTCAGATGCTCTAAGGGACTTATTTCGTGAGACACGAATTTGGTTGCGATACAGGGTTCTTTTTTCATCTTGTTGCATTTTAGGAGTTTTATACGGCTTTACGGCTTGTTTGGACACGATACGCACGATTTTCGGCTTTTAGGTTGTCTTTTTGAAATTTTTTATTCGACAATGGGAGGAAAAG
>NZ_KB291403.1:0-3792 GCF_000318295.1 Capnocytophaga sp. oral taxon 326 str. F0382 | reverse complement strand
AAATTTTAACACATTTTGATAAACACAAGTGAAATGAGTTATTGTTTCCTATTAGAAGATTTTTGGAGTGCAAAAATAGAAATAATTACTAGAATTAAAGGGATTTCCCAAAAAATATTGTACCTTTGTCATTATTTTTTAAATCATAGTGTTATGAAAAAGATATTTGCAATCCTTGTATGCGCCTTGGTGTCGTGTACCAATTCAGAAGAAGCAATAAAGGCTTATCAGCAACAAAAAGAAGCTATAGGCTTACAATCAGCTGAGAAACAAAATGAACTTTTAGGGCAATCTCCTATGGCTTTTAAACAAAGTATGCAGGCAATAGCCCAACAATACACCCAAATACTCAAAAACTTGCCAGCAGATTTCGCAGCTAAAGAAGAGAAAGCTAACCGCTATCAACAGTTGGCTATAGTATCGGAATATTTGTTGAATCACCGCAAATATACCGAAGAAGAAGCTCCTGCTATCAAGGAGTTGGAAGCCTTGTGTGCTACTGTAGATTTAGATAATGCCGCTGATTTTAATGATTATCCTGATTATCAAATTTTAGTACGCAATCTCTTTCAGTGGCGTATTTACTCTCATAAAGTACAATATGAGTTTGATGACCCTTGGGGCAAAGTATTAGCCGATTTCAAAGCGCTTAAATCGGAAAATATCAAGCAGGAATTAGCCCCTTTACTCATAGAGGGCGTATCGCCTACTTCGGCAACTGACACTAATGAAGAAATTATTGATTTATTGCCAGAGTTACTGAAAAATAGAAAAGGAATGTCTGGAATAGAGTTTCAACACGAGCTTGACCATCATATTGACTTGCTAAACAAACTCAAAGCAGGACAGCCTTTCCCTGCTCTTCCTATTCTCACCGATTTGAACGATAAAGAGGTGAAATACGAGCATTTACCACTGAAAGGTAAATTGCTGTTCATAGATATTTGGGCTACTTATTGTCCTGATTGCCGTAAGGAGTTGCCTGCTTTAGAAGCCTTACAAGAAGATTACAAAACGCTACCTATTACCTTTGTAAGTATATCGGTAGACCGCGATAAATAAGCGTGGAAAGCAATGGTAAAGGAAAAGAAACTTCGTGGTATTCATCTATATGCCTCTCCTGAAACAAAGGAATTATTCAAAGAATTGTACGATTTGAGAAGCATCCCGCGTTATATGTTGATAGATGAAAAAGGAAATATCATCAATGCGAATCTACCAATGCCTTCTGATAAAAACTTAAAAGAATTGATAACAGAGAAGTTAATAGTTCTTACCAATCCTAAAACACAATAATTTTAGTGCAATAACTAAAAACTATTAAGAAGAAAAAAGATAAGGTTATCTGTTGTAAATCAATAGATAACCTTTTTTAATGTTTCTAAATTAGCTTAGATGTTTAAAAAAAAACTTATAAGTGTTATATTAAATACAATTATCTTTCATATCTTTGTACCCGCAAATAATAAAAAAACACTAATATATTTTATTTATGACAGCTAAGAAATTATGGATTTGGCTTGGGGCAACAGTAGCTGCCTCATTCCTCGTACTGATTTTTTTCGGTGTAGAAATATACCGTACTACGCCTCCTTTCCCCGAAAAAATTGTAACTACTGATGGGGAATTGCTCTATAACGGGCAAGACATTAAAGACGGTCAGAATGTTTGGCAGTCAATGGGAGGACAAACGGTAGGTAGTATCTGGGGACACGGTGCTTATATCGCACCCGACTGGAATGCTGATTACCTACACCGCGAATCTGAAATGCTCTTGGATATTTTTGCAGCTAAAGATGGTAAGGTCTACAAAGACCTTCCTGAAGAAGAGCAGGCTAAATACCAAGTGCAGTTGCGCAAAGAACTTCGCTCAAACACTTTTGACCAAAGTACAGGAGTGATTACTTTCTCTCCCGAACGTGCGCAAGTAGCTAAAGAGTTGGCAGCTTATTACACCAAACTCTTTATGAACGACCCATCGTTAGACAAAACGCGTAGCCATTATGCGATTCCTAAGAATGCAATCAAAGACCCTGCACGTATGCAACAAATGAATGCGTTCTTTACTTGGACTTCTTGGGTATGTAGCACTAATCGCCCTAATAGTGATGTAACCTACACCAATAACTGGCCTTACGACCCCGTGATAGGTAATCATCCGTCTACCTCACTACAAATGTGGTCAGGATTTAGTGTGCTAATGTTGCTATTTGGGGTAGGACTTTTGGTGTACTACCACGCAAGTAACAAAGAAGAAGAAGAAAACGAACACCTCCCCGCTGAAGATCCTATGCGTGGTATGAAACCTACACCTTCAATGAAAGCAACCCTTAAATACATCTGGATTGTATCATTGCTTATTTTAGTACAAATGGTGGCTGGGGTAATCACAGCGCACTATGGTGTAGAAGGTGAAGGGTTCTTTGGTATTCCTCTTGATTTGGTATTGCCACAAGCTATTTCACGTAGTTGGCACGTACAGTTGGCTATTTTCTGGATTGCAACCTCTTGGTTAGCCACAGGGCTTTACATTGCTCCTGCCGTATCAGGTCACGAGCCTAAATACCAAAAATTAGGTGTAAACATTCTCTTTATTGCCTTATTGATTGTTGTATTAGGGTCATTAGCAGGACAATGGTTCGGTGTAATGCAAAAATTAGGCTTGGTTGAAAACTTCTGGTTTGGTCACCAAGGTTATGAATATATAGAATTAGGTCGTTTCTGGCAAATCTTATTGCTTGTAGGCTTATTCTTATGGTTGTTCTTAATGGTGAGAGCTTTATTGCCTGCTTTGCGTAAAAAAGACGAAAACCGCCATTTGTTATTACTCTTTGTATTGGCTTCTATAGCTATTGCCGCTTTCTATGGTGCAGGCTTAATGTATGGTCGCCAAACTCATATGGCTATCGCCGAATACTGGCGTTGGTGGGTAGTTCACCTTTGGGTAGAAGGCTTCTTTGAAGTGTTTGCTACCGTTGTAGCTGCTTTCTTATTCTCACGTATGGGCTTGTTGCGCTTGAAAGTAGCGAGTGCTTCAGTATTGTTCTCTACTATCGTATTTTTAGCAGGAGGTATATTAGGTACTTTCCACCACTTGTATTTTAGTGCGACCCCTACAGGTGTATTAGCTTTAGGTGCTACATTCAGTGCTTTGGAAATTGTACCTTTAGTACTTATAGGTTTTGAAGCTTATCACAACTATAAAATTTCTAAATCTACTGAGTGGATTAAAGCCTATAAATGGCCTATCTATTGCTTTATCGCAATGTGTTTCTGGAACTTCTTAGGAGCAGGTATCTTTGGTTTTGCTATCAACCCACCTATCGCTTTGTACTACATACAAGGCTTGAACACTACAGCCGTACACGGTCACGCCGCCCTCTTTGGGGTATATGGTATCCTTGGTATAGGTCTCATCTTGTTTGTACTTCGCGGTCTATACCCCGATCGCCACTGGAATAACAAGATTCTTGCTTGGGCATTCTGGTTGATAAACATCGGATTACTTGTGATGTTAGTAGTGAGCTTGCTTCCTATAGGTATTATGCAAGCAGTAGAAGCTATTCAAA
This sequence comes from Capnocytophaga sp. oral taxon 326 str. F0382, assembly GCF_000318295.1. Taxonomy (NCBI): domain Bacteria; kingdom Pseudomonadati; phylum Bacteroidota; class Flavobacteriia; order Flavobacteriales; family Flavobacteriaceae; genus Capnocytophaga; species Capnocytophaga sp. oral taxon 326. The sequence goes on along the minus strand of NZ_KB291403.1, from coordinate 223 downwards.
ACGGCTATTGGTCAGCGCGTTCTGAGGAATTTATGCACACCGATTTGATGCAAACCATACGTTGGTTGCGTATACCTGGTGATACTCTCTTAGCTATAGGTGAATTGCTATTGGTATACTTCATCATCGGACTCAAAACCGGTTGGTCACTCAAAGAAAAAAGATAATGTCTTACAAAAATCCCTAAATGAAAAAAGAGCCTGTCCGAAAAGTTTTAACAGGC
>NZ_KB291402.1:0-1352 GCF_000318295.1 Capnocytophaga sp. oral taxon 326 str. F0382 | reverse complement strand
GAAGTTTTGGACTGTCAGTTTTAGGAGGAGCTGTTGGAGGGGCTGTTACAGGAGCTTTAGGATCAACAGCTGTGCTGACGGCTGAATCTATTGCCAATGGTATAGCTACAGGAGCAGTATCTTCGATGTTACCAAGTGTCAATTTTCCTATAGGAGATTGGAATATAAGCCTATCTTTAGCTGTAGCTTTTGGCAATGCTTCGGGTATGGGGGCAAATTTTGCAGTAGGCTATAACGATGGTAATTGGGGCTTTTCAGCTGGAGTAGGAATAATGGCATATAATAATTATTATGGGTTTGGCAAAAATGCTATAGAAGTACGCAATTCTATAATGGCCTCTTGGGATGATGGTACTACCGGAGTTAGTTTAGGCACTAATGCTTGGTCAGGTGATTTTTCACAAAGAACAGGGATGATAGGATTTAGAAGTGGTGATTTTAAGATAATGTATGAGAATGATGGAGGGGCAGGAATTAAACATTTGAGATTAGGGGATAGAAACGATAGTTATAGAACAGCAGCCTTAAATATTGGAATAGAAGATTTTACTGCTGGATTTAATCTTTTTACTGGTAGAAGAACTAGAGACGATCAAAAATATGAAATAAAAGTAGTTAATTCTAAAGGTAAGGAAGAAAATCCTGTAATAAATGTAATAAATTATGTAGATAGGTTTGGAACTAAATATAAACGAGGTTATGTCAATGAAGTAGGTGAAAAATATCGTTTAGGAGCTTTGACTCTTGGATATGGAGGTTTCTGAATAGGAGCTAATAGCGAAAAAGTAAGACATGCTATTCAAGATGTGGTTATTCACGGTTTAATAAAAGATTGTGGTTTTATGAATACCTCTTGGCAATGGGGGGGCTTCTATCAGTACAGAACTTATAATCCTTTTACATCATGGTAAAAAGAAGAGTATACATATTATTTTTTTCGTTTATTTTAGCAGGGTTCTTTTCTTGTAAGATGAGTTGGTATTACAATATGAATTGTGATAAAAATTGTAATGACATAGTTATCAATGAAAACATATTTTCAGTGATAGATACAACTCAAATCTATAATATAAATTATATAGAAACAGGGTACGATAGTGTTTTTTGTAAATTCTCTTCTTCAGGGACGATTCAATACCTTTTCTTGGACAACAATGGGAAGTATAAGAATATTCCTAAAAAATATCGTAGAGGAAACTATTATGTACAGAAAGGGAGATTAATCTTAAATGTGTATATAAAATTTCCGCAAGGAGGAGGAAAAACAAAAGAAATTCTCTTAGAAGAATATAATGGTATTCTTTATTTTAGGAATAATAATGAATGCGAAAAGAGTATAAGGTTAACTCCTA
>NZ_KB291401.1:0-1427 GCF_000318295.1 Capnocytophaga sp. oral taxon 326 str. F0382 | reverse complement strand
TATAATCCGCAAAACGAAATGTACCAATTTTCAAAACGAAATGTACATTTTTTGAGCGGGGCAAAGGTAATAAAAAAACACGGATATGCGGTATGGCTATCCGTGTTTTTTTTGCCTATACATATTATATAGGGTAGTTGGCTGTAAGGACTTCTATACGCTTCTTTCCTGTGCTATTGCTGCTACCTAAATGCATTGACACTTCTTTTTGATACCATCCGCATTGCTGTACGTATTTGGTTAGCTCTTCATTGTGGTAGGAGCTTAGCAGGAATTTGCCTTTGAGGGTGGCAAGTGTGGTTAATAGTTGGTTAAAATGTGATTGCTCATAGCCTCCGTAGTGTCCTTGGTTAGCTCCGATGTAGGGTGGGTCTACATAATGGAAAGTGGTTGGGGTGTCGTGGTGGGTGAGGACTTCGGTGGCATCGTTGTTATCAATTTGTACGCCTCGCAGGCGAGCGGAGTAGGTGTCGGTAAAGTTGGTAATTTTGTTGTTGAGGGCGGACACATTCTTGCTGTTGGTTGTGATACGGCAGTTGCCAACTTGGTTAGAGTAACCGCAATTGGTAGCGTACCAAAATGCCCACGCTTGTTGCACTTCGGTAAAAGCAAAAGGGGCGTGGTAGATTACCAATGCGGCTTTGTAGGCTTCTCGGCTAACTACAGACCGCTCTATAAGGGTTTTAAGCTCTGCAAATCGGTTTTGCAGAACCTTGTAGAAGGTATATACATTAGCATTAAAGTCGTTGATGATTTCGGTTTTGACGGGGCTGTTTTGCCCAAAAGACTGCACCTCCTCCGACAAAGGCTTCGGTGTAGATGGTGTGTTCGGGGATAAGGGGCAGGATATGTGGCAGCATTGTTTGCTTACCTCCATAGTAGGATATTGGCGTACGTTGCCAAATATTGGATGTTGATTTCATTGTTCGTGTTTTTAGTATTTGTATATCATTAAATCTTCGTAGGCACTGGCATAATTAACGCTGGTGCTGACGGTTATGCGCTCGGTTTCGTTGAATGGACTGGGGAGGTTGTATTCGTTGGCAAGGAAGTCGAAAAGGTCGAGGAGTTGTCCTTTATTGCTTCCGAAGTAGATGTAGCGAGACATTACGTTGAGGGCTTTGACGATATGTAGGTAGTCTTTTAGTTTCCAATCTTGAGCACCGCTGTAGGAACTGATGTCGGTGGAAAGATAGGGTGGATCAAGGATAAAGACGGTATTTGGGGTATGTTCAAACTCGGTGATGAGGTTGCGATAGTCGGTTTGACGGCGTTCTACTCCTGCAAGATAACCATCAGCATTGTAGGGTGTTTGAGAAACTTTAGCATAGAAGCCGTCTTTAGCAAGGGCTTCCAAGCTGGTAGCGTACTTGCCGCTGAAAAGGAGATTGGCAGAGAAGGTAATATAATCTAAGGCTTCAGAGGGG
>NZ_KB291400.1:0-4692 GCF_000318295.1 Capnocytophaga sp. oral taxon 326 str. F0382 | reverse complement strand
GACTTTGACAAAGTTTATGATGCAAAAGCGATTTGTGCGAGCCGCACGGGTAGGAAAATTTGCTAATTCTCTAATTTGCTAATTCTCTAATTATATACACTTCTCGGCTGTTGTAAAACAATTGATAGAGTAGCTGGGTATTGCTGTAGAACATTAAATCTTGATAGGTTTCTAAGTGTTCGTCTCCGTTTTTTAAACAGTACAATGGCTGGTAGTCAATCGATCCAAACATAGGGTTATTGCGCGAAATGAGGAGGTGAAAAACCACTCCTTTTGCTACTAAGTCTATGTATAAACCTCGGTTATTTTCAGTTACATAAAGTGGATGTATGCTGTGATGCTTGCAGGTTGTTTCTTTGGTAAATCGCGCGCTAAAGTCACCGATAAGCGGGTTGTTTTCACCTTTAGAACGTTCGTTTTCAGGTATTTTTTGATAGGTATACTCGTTGGGTGACAGGTAAAAATACTGCCATCGTTCATTTCTGTAGAAGAATACTTTTTCTTTAGATTTTGAGGTGTTTAGCTCATCACTTTGGTCGGATTCCTGACTGCGAATCTCGTAAATATAGTAATAATCGGCGGTATTTTGCACTTCGTTGAAGAAGGTTCTCCGCTGTTTATCAGTCCACTGTGGTGAATGGTTTACTATAGTTATGGGTTTGAGTTGTGTATCGCCATCGATTGCCCACGAGAGGCTTTGGTTATCGTTGAAATTTACATAATAGCTACCCAAAAAAGCGTATTCAAAATCGCATTGGTTCGTTAGTTGCAGGCTATCGATGAGTATTCCTTGACGGTTAAACTTGTAGAAATGAGGGTAATAGACGTTTTGCATCAATACCAACTGGGCGTGTTCGTTTAGAAAGAGGAAGTTGTATTCCAAGTTCTTATCGGGATTAGGGGAGAGCAGGGATAGGATTTTGCCGTTTTTGCGGTAGGGCGTATGAGTTTGTAGTGAGAGGTAGTTGTCGTACTTTTTAGGAGTCATCATAACAGAATAGACATTTTCTAATTCGTTTTGAAGTGCTAATAGCAAAAATAAAACGAGCCCTACTAGTATGCCTGCTAAGAGCCATTGGCGCGCCCAATGGTAGTAAAAGCTGTAGTAAAAAAGAAATAAGAATGAGAGTGCAACACTGCACAATACAGCACAAACGACCGCAACAAATGTATCAAACTCACTGTTTATCCAGAACACAACAGCTGCGCATACCACCATCACGCTGATGATGATAATGAGGTATTTTAGTGCTTTTTTATAAGGAGGGGTGTTCATATCAATACTAAATTTCAGGTTACAAAGGTAAAAAATAGTTTGCAAAATAGCAAGAATTGGTTCTTCAATAAAGGTAATTTTACTGATTTTTATGTAACCATTTTACCCATTTCTATTATTTTGAATTTGTTAAGGTACTACGTCATTAGTACGTCACATTTTTGTAAGAGTTTTATTTATAGTGAGTTATAAAAGTGTATAAATGAATACTTTTTACTCGTATAAGTTACAATTGGCTATTTTTAAGCTTGCAACCTGTTAAAATGGTATTAAAAAGCAGCTGTGAATTGTTAAAATTGTTAAAAACACTACTACTTCACTACTTCAATGATGTGATAAAGTTAAGCATATCTTAAATTAATTTGGAGGGTTTATTTTCCCGTTTGTACCTTTGCACCAGATAAATAACCCACGCCATAGTGCGTAATTAAACAAAAAGAAAAAATATGAGAAAAAGAATTTTTGCTTTAATGGCATTTGTATCTTTAAGTCTTGCCTGCGTTGTAGGCTGTAAATCGGATGCCGATGATGGGGTAGGTGAAAAACCGCGCCCAAGTACTGAAGATAGCTTCTATTTTAGAAATGGGGCAAAACACACTATCCATATGGTAGAACGAGACGATCGCGTTGTATTTTTAGATGGTGTTTCGGATAACTTTACTTTTACTGATAATGCAGGTACAGGTCTCACTATTGTACAAGGTACTGTGTCAACCACCTTAAATATCCGTGCTAATACTCAAGGTACTTACGAAATTGTAATTGCCGATACCAAAGAGGGTGTTGAACGCAAGGCTACCCTTATTGTAGAAGTAGCTCCACGCGATACCGGTTGGAGAGATGGCGTATACACTATTAAAGATATTGATGGCGATAAAACTGAAGCCAACTCTAACGACTATGTGGATGTAGAATATCCTGATGGTTATCAGTACGATAGTTCCTCTCTTTCATCTGAAGCTTCTACTCGTATTACAGTTAGTTCACAAGCTGGTAATATTGTAAGGGTAACCGCTAAAAACCACTACGATTCTTCTGCTCCTTTAGAGTTCAAACTCAAACACAAAACCGATGCTTCAAAAGCACCTCTTACTGTAAAAGTAAAACGCGTGACCAAGTTCTGGAATTACAGTAGTCAATATCTCTATGTATTTCTAATAAGGATTATGTAACCCTATACAGCTTTACCAATGCCCCAAGAGTACCTAAAGTGCCTTATAGTGTAAAATATGTATATGGTGGTAGTACTAGTGGGGGCGATGCTACTAAACTCTATGGAAACCCTATTATTACCAGAATAGACCTTAACAATGTGGAATATGTAAACTCTCACGCTTTTGCTAATTCAAGCAATTTAACAACTGTTATTGCTCCTAAAGTAAAAACAATTTATTTCGGTGCTTTCTATAACACTAAACTTGCTAAAATAGAATTACCTGCTTTAGAAGAACTTCATGCCTATTATTCTGGTCAATTGAATGGTGATTATAGTGATTATTATAGTTATTTTAATATTTTCCCTGCTACGATACGTTCTATAATCATAGGAAAAAATGTTAAGAAAATAGGATACTATGCTTTTGTGGGTACTGAAAACTCATTGGCAGAATTGCGTATAGGGGTAGAGGCTCCTACTCAAATAGACAAAAATACTTTTAAGTATACTCCAGAAGGTGTTAATCATTATAATAGAGCTGTGCCTCAAGGACCTATAGGAAAGCCAAACAATGCTGCCTTGTATGTGCCTAACAGATCACTTGCTGAGTGGAAAACTGTACACCCTTGGATTACTACTGTATTTACAGGTGGTGTAAGAGGCTATTAATAATAAGGCTCTGAGAAACTCTGAAAGGCTCTGAGAAACTCTGAGGAACTCAGAAAAAAACTCTGAGGATAAAACAATTAAAAAAAATCACAAGAAATGAACAAAATTAAAATATATACCATTGCTGCCATTGCAGCGCTCAGCGCGAGTGCTGTAACAGCACAAGATAACTATCGCCCTTGGCTCGTAGGGGCGGGTGTGAGCACCGTAGACTTTAAGGTGCCCGAAAGAAGTGTAATGAAAGACTGGTTTGGGTATCCCGATATGAATATCGGTTTCCGCCTCAACGCCGCTCGCTACATCAAAAAAGGCATCACTGCCGAAGCGGGTTTTGCGTATGCAAGCATTAAGAAAGATCAAACCTACTTTCCTGATGTAGAGGAAACCAAACTTGAAAACGCCAAAACTTACTGGGCGTTTGACGTACGCGGTCGTTATCACCTCAACCGTTTATGGGATGCGCTTCCTTGGCTCGACCCTTATCCACAAGTGGGGGTAGGCTTTGCTTCAGTAGATAGCGAAAGCAAATTCAAACTTATCGCAGGACTTGGTATAAACTTCTGGTTTACAGATGTAGTGGGTGCTAATGTGAACACTGCCTACAACGTAGGGGGTGGCACCGGTCACGACTACTACCAATGGGGTGCAGGCGTAGTGCTTAAATTGCCGCTTACCGCTCGCGAAAACCCTATCGTAGACCACGTAGAACGCACTAAAGAACCTAAAGTAAAAGAGAAAAAAGACCGCAAACGCGTATCGGCTAACAAAGCTATCACTCGTGTAGAAACCCCTGAAGAACGCAGAGCCCGTACCCAACGTGTGGTAAAACAAATCAACTTGTATGCAAAAACCATCTTGTTTGACACCGATAAATCGGTAGTAAAACCACAAGCTGAGTTTATCTTGGACAATATCGCTGTCATTATGAACGAAAACCCCGATTTCAACTTCGTAGTAGAAGGACATACTGATAACACTGGTACTCCTGAGCACAACCTCAAACTCTCACAAGATCGCGCTGATGCTATCAAGCAATACCTTTCACGCCACGGTGTGAGCAAAAAACGCCTCGAGGCTAAAGGTTATGGACAAACACGACCTATTGAGAGCAATGATACTGAACGCGGTAAAGAAATCAATCGTCGTGTAGAAATCAATGTTATCAAAGATCAACAATAGTTAGTGGTGAAAAGTGCTTCCCGTATTCTCTTTTTTTGAGTACTTGTTAAAATAAGAGGGTTCTTCACGATGCAATCATCATAAATGTTTTTAATAAGGTAATCATATTTGCTTTTTGGAGAACTATGGGAGCACTTTTTTCAATTGTTAGATCATCAAGTAACGAAAAGTTTTTTTCATAGGTGGCTTATTCACCACAAAATCTCATTTTAATTATACAATAATTGAAAGGCTCGGCGATGGGAATTGCTGAGTCTTTTTTTTGTAAAAAGTTCGATATTTAAGAAGCAGCGAAATATTTTTAATCTCCCACAAAGCCAGCGAGTTGGCGTAGCTGGGTATGTGAAACACGAATTTCCACGAAATTGAGAGTGCATAAAAGTCTTTATTTATAATTATCTCACTAATTTTC
>NZ_KB291399.1:0-28003 GCF_000318295.1 Capnocytophaga sp. oral taxon 326 str. F0382 | reverse complement strand
TACAACATTATGTCAATGTACGTGTTGTTTCTTAGTTTGAGACCGTGTTTTGCCTCATTTGCGGGTGCAAAGGTACGGCGTTTTTTTAAACTAGCAAATTTTTTGTGAACTTTTTTTATGATTTTTTTAATTTATTTTTTAAGTGGTTGAGAATGAGAGGAATATTTTTTGAGGAAAAACTCGGAGAGACTCAGAGAAACTCGGAGGGGGTGGTGGGAATAGCCCCCGAACCCCCGAAGGGGGACTAGCTGAAAAAGAGGTGTGAGTTGTGCGGGTGGGGATGGGAATTAGGAAATGGGGTCGGAGGGGTGCGAGCCGCACGGGCGGGGATGGAGGGGTGAGATGAATGAGAAAATTAGGAAAAGAGAGGGTGGTGGTGGAAATTGGGGGTGGGATTTAGAGAAAGAGAGGGTGGTGATGAGATTTGGTGGTGGGATTGGGAGGTTAGGGAAATTAATTTACTAAGGTGATATAAAGCAATCTGCCGCCTTCATCATTTGAGAGCTTTATTTTTTTCTCATTGGTGAGTTCTACCATTGTACCAATGGGAATGGGGTTGTTTTCGGTAACGTCTTTCATATCGGGGAGGGATTGATTGACGAGTACCCATCTGTTTTGGTAAAAGGTGAAATAACCTACAGGCTTTTTGTCGTCGTTAGTGAGATTCTCGTTGCGGATGAGCTTGCGCGATACGTGCCACTTGAAAAGGTATTGGTTGTGGTATATCATCAGGCGATGGTTTTCGGGTTTCCACACATTGTTGCCGGCATTGTAATACAAGTCGGCGATAGGAAGGCTGCCACGGTGAGGGGTACCACAAAACGGACACTTAGGACGAGCGGTATTATCGAATACATACCACTTTTGTGTACAACTTGGATTGCTGCAAGGTTGTATCAAATCTACAGTTTTAAGCAGGGCTGTTTCCCACTCGTTAGCAATAGGGCGTAACATTGGGTTGTGCAATCCGTCGATGAAAGCGCGATTGAAGAGTTCGGTGAGATAGGGTCCTGTAACGGTATAAGGCAATTTGGCGGGGTCACCCCAAAAAGCGTCCCACTTGCGCAACTGGTCGGGTTTTACGCGATTGGTGGCATCGGTGGGGTGTTCTATAAAGAGAGCCTTCTCCCCCATCGCCAACAACTCGTCTTTTTCGGCATCTAAATCCCATACTTTGCTACCTTTGAGCGGGTGGCGTCGCAAGAGATACATATATATAAGTACTGCCAAAGCGTGCAAGTCTGTTTTTTGGTTAGGCAGTGCACGTTTAGGATCTTTGAAGTCTAAATGTTTGGTGCTAAGCACTTCGGGGGCTATAAAATCGGCGGTGCCAATGACCTCTGGAGGAAACATTCCAGGTACCACTAAACCATCTAAGTCGATGATATTTGCCGATTTGGTTACGGGGTCGATGAGGATATTGTTGTAAGAGAGGTCGGAATGTGCAAGCCCCATTTGGTGCATTTTTTTGATACCGCGACAGATATTGATAGCGATTTGGAAATAGCTAAGCCAATCGCCTAACTCTGAAGGATCTAAGCAAAGGGGATACTGAGGGTCACGAAAGGAAGGGGTAGTGAACCACTTACCTTTTTTTTCTTCGCCTTTGAGTCCGTCGTCGGCAATACGTCCTTTGGCAAAGAAGAATTTACGGTCGTAGATAGGGACAATCACGCCTGTTTTACCGTCTTTTTCGACGGCATCGTAAGGCCAGCGAAAAATCTCGTTGAGGAAATAATCGGGGGCATTACCTTTTTTGATATTCTCTAAATACAGAGAGACGATACGCTTGATGCGTTCTTTTTGGTTAAAATCTAAGGGTTCACGGAAGAAAGCTACCACATAACGACGATCGGGAGAGAAATATACGTCTTTCACTCCCCCACGTTTGGGGTTGCCATCATCTACATATTGGTAGGATTTGGAAGTATCTATAATTGATTTTACAGTGATTGTATTCATCATTATTTATTTTTTACTCCCACGAATCTCACGAATTTTCACGAATTTGGGAGTGTATAAAATTCTTTGTATTGTTATATTTCACGAATTTTCACCTGACGGTGAATTATGACAATCAGTGCTTTGTTATATGGAACTGGTGTTCATTATGACTTCTTTATTTAATTTGTTAAGAGAAAGTGCCCACGAATCTCACGAATTTTCACGAAATTAGGTCTGCATAAAACTCTTTGTATTGTTATATTTCACGAATTCTCACCTGACGGTGAATTATTTTGTAAATATATTGTGTTATATTGCTGTAAATCAATTTTCTGCCATATCGAACTGACGTTAAATTAGTAAATAATCGCGAGGGTTCTATCGTCGGAATTGCCTTTGCTCCAGAAGTCGAGCCACTGAAGGAGCTGCTGGTCTATTTGGTTATCGTTTTGGAAATCGACTTGACAATGGTCGTCGTTCTCTCCATTGAGGTCGGCTAAGAAATTATTCCAACATTCTATTTTAGTAAGGTTGTTTTCGACTACAAACTTAGGGTCGTAGATGCCGTCGGTCATTAGGAATAGTTTAGAAAAATCGTTAAAGCGATGAATGCCAAAGCGTTTCCCGACGGGTATTTCGGCATCGTTAGAATAAATCTCGGACATAGTGATGAAACGTGTGCCTCCACCAAATTCACCTATATCTAATAGGTTAAGCAATTGCACTTCGGTTTGTGTTTCATTTAGAATACAAATAGGGCAATCGCCTACACCAAAGGTGAGTAGCACATAGCCAAAATCGTACTTCTTAGCCAAGACAAAAATGAGTGTTGTATGGAGGTCTTTCAGCGCAATTTCTTCGGCGTTAGCAAAATCTTCTAAATAACGGAAGAGTTCCCGGAGCTTGCGATAAATGGCATTTACAATATTGCTCTTATGTGTGAGGTCTTCGGCTGCTGCAAAATAAGCAACCACCTCTTGGTCGATTGTGTTTAGGAAATCGCTATCATTAAAACTATCACAAATGAAATGAGTGGCAATTTCGGAGCCTTTGCGTGCAAACTTAGCTGAGCCTGCACCATCGGCGACGGCTATCACTTGCCAATTGTTAGGCAAAGGTAAAGTGTAGAAATCGTCGTCGCGAGCGCTTCCTTGGTGAGCGTGTGACCTGCCACGTTTAGAAGCTACTACGAGTTTTTTGTCTAAGAAAGAAGCTTTTAGGGTAGCTTCTTCGGTTTTGTAGAAACGCGCTTCTTTATCTAAAGGAATATCTTGCCAAAGGTCTTTAGGGTCGGGGTTGATGATGAAAGGCACTCGCTTTACACGTTCGATCAAATCGGGGTCTTGAGTGCAATAGAAATGAATCTCCAACTCGGTACTCGCTGCCATTGTAGGTTTTCCTATAATAGTGTGTGTATCGGGGGAGAAAATGAGCCCCAATTCTTCTAAAGGACTGATATGAGTGATGTGTATATGCGGAAATTCCTCTAAATTAAAGCTAAAATTATAGTCTTTTTTAGCATTGGCATTGGCAATTGGCAAATGAGCATCTAAAAAAGATTCAATTTCGTAATGTATATGGTATTTTTCTTTCACTTCTTCTTGTAGTTGATGCGCTAAACTGCTAATTTTTTCGGACTGAGAGAGTATAGAGAGCACTTTGGCTTCTACTCGTGGATTGGGTTGCCCATTAGGGTGTTCCCCTTTGATGATGGTTTGTATAATTTCGTCCATTAGCCTAAGGTTCTATTGATGTCAAAATCTTCATCGGACATAGTGTAGTTAGCCACTGAGCCACACCACGGACAGCTGTTCTCGCCTTCGCCAGAGATACAGTGCACGCCTCCACAAGAGCAGGTTGCCAAAGCGTAGGCATTGCCACAACAAGGACAAGAAGGGTTGCCCATCAGCTCGTCCGACGACACTTTGAGGGCATAGTTCGTTTCGTTAGAGAATTCTTTATAACTATTCTCGTCTATTTTATAAGCTCCTTGCAGCATATAGATACGGGTTTGCATTCCGTAAATACCCGAACTGCGAGAGCTTTTTTGGAATTTGATAAGATATTGTTTTTGGGTATTAGAGCACTTACCGCGAATAACCACGAAGTTTTCATCGGGGACATCGTGGCGCTTGGTGAGGTCGATGCTTTCGATGAGGTGATGATCGGGTTTGGCGAGCTTGATAGCATCGGTATTGGTGTTGTTCACCTGCTCGCTGGTGGTTTTAATAGAAGCGGTAATCCACTTAAAGAACTCTTTGTAAGCAGCTGCATTGGTGTTGTTGAACTGCAAGACTTGATCGGTGAGTTGCCCTAAGAGGTTGTAGTTTGTGTTCTCACCCAACGAAATCACCACTAAGTTTGCTTTACGGCGGTAATGAGTATTCCAACGTTCGATAGCTTGGGCGGGGTCGTCGGTAGGGACACCGTCGGTAAAAAGGAAAACGAGTGGTTTCCAGTCACCTTTGCGTTCGAGGGTAGTTTTGACTACTTCGCGGTCGATAGCGTTCATCAGTTCGTTGAGCCCGCTGGCAAGGGAAGTGCCTCCGCCGATAGGAATTTTAGGTGGGTAGAAAGTGATGATATCCTGCAAAGGCGTAATGACCTTACTTTTCCCAGCAAAGCCAATGATAGAGAGCCAAACGGTTTCGAGCGCAAAGGGGTCGGCTTTGAGTTCTTTGATGATTGTAGCCATACCATCTTGCACGTGTTCTATGGGGTCGCCGACCATTGATTCGGAGACGTCGAGGAGGAAATAAATGGGGAGTCTGCGCATTTTTTAGATAAGAGTTATTGACAGTTTTTTTGGTAGTCTTGAATCACTTCAATAAGTCCTTCTTTTGTGAAGGTGTTATATTTTGTTGCATCCATAGAGGGGCAATTTAGGTATTTAGTGAGCAAACGTTGTATTTTTTCAGGTTTTTTAGTGCGGAAAATTCCTTTTTCACCTAAATAAATAGCTTTGTCATTACCTTTTACTTTCAGTAAATAATCATCGGGATAGGCGATGTGATTCAATACGTAATTTCCATCTTTTTCATATAGAATTTCAAAGAACTGATAGGTATAAGGATCGGCGAAGCTACTGCTTTTCATATAATCGTTTTCGAGAGGTTCTACTCCTAAATAACAATGACCTTCAGCACAGAATTTCACTTTGTCATCAGCGTTAAAAGTAATAACATTACCTGCTTGGTCTTTTAGTTTAAGAAGTCTTCCGAGTGTAGATCTATCGGGGAGAGTAGCGCCCATTCTTTTTTCAATTGACTCAAATTCGATGGTCAAAGCACCTTCTTTTTTCTCATTGTTTTTATCGATTACATAGCCAGCTACATTGTATAAATTCATTGAACCAACTTTAGCTTCTTCTCTTTTTTCATTGTATTTTCTTTTAGCTTCTTGTTTTTTAGCTTCTAAAAACTGTTCAAAAGCTACAGTCATATCGCCAAATGGATAACCATTAGCATATAAACGTTGTACAATACGTTTAGCTAAAGGGTCATAGCCAGGAGCTTTATCAGGTTGTGGTTCTATAAGTTTTGACAATATGCTAAACTCTTTTTGGTCATAAGTTTTTATGATGTAAAAGCCATCAGCTTTTGCTTCATATTCTAAAGAAGCAACCTGACCTCCGTTTTCATCGGTTACAGTATATTTGTAGGCAACAGGTTTGTTCATAAAATTATCCATTTTGGAAACTTTTGCAGAAATAGTTCCTATTTTATTGCCGTCCTTAAGTATATTGTTTTGTTCTATTCTTAATTTATCGGCATTTGCTAACTCTTGTTCTGTTCTGGTAGCTTCGCGTTCTTCTTCGTAAATAGCGTCCCATCTATCAGAGAAAGGCTGGTCTTGAGAAGCGAAAAACTGATTAATAAACTGGTTATTTGCTCCTTTTAGAGGGAGTAATTCAGGGATTGTTTTTAAGATAGCATCTGTAACATACTTTTCTATTGAAAAAGTAAGTTTAAAGGAGTAAGGGAGAGATATTTCTCTTACATTGTTGTTAGCACCTTTAAAGCGCAACCATCTCTCGGGAGTGCTGTTGCCAGAAACTGTAGCATAAGGGGCTTCGGCAGTAAACAAGAAATTGCCTGACAAATCGGAATAACTAACCACTTTATCCTTACTGCTTATTTTTGCGATAGGAGTACCATCGATGAGTAATTCTCCTTTTTTTATTTTTATATCTTGAGCTAATGCCTTTGTTATCAAAAAGAAAACTCCGATACTGAATAAAATTATTTTTTTCATATTTATGTAGTTTTATTAATTTTGTAATGTTACTTAACGTAAGTTTTTTTAGATAGATTTAGTTTGCTACTATTTTAATTTCTGTACAATAGTCGTAGTTATTAGATTTCATAAAGGTAAAGAAATGATCTTGCCATTTTTTTATAGAAGTTCCTTTGGGAGAGTCTACCCTGCAATTTAGAAGTTTGAGAGCTTCAACACCTACCATAACAGGCTGACTTGTTCCTTTTACATAGACATTTGAACGATTAACAACAAGTGTTTTATCTGCAATTATTTGACCATTTGATTCAATAGAGCACCCTCCTTCTATGGTAAGATCCTTTATTACATTGATATTTCTTATTAGATATGCTTCTGTAAATAAATTGAGGGTACCATTTCCTGTAATTTTTAAACTTCCATTAAGTACCGCAATAGCAGAATGATTTTTAGAATAGATTTTATTATTCTCTTGTAGTACAATGGTAAGATCAGCGGATTTTTTTTCTGTTTGAGAAATACCATCTGTATCCTCCTTTTCTGTAACTTTAATAGAGACTCCATTGAGGATAAGAATACGTTTTTTGGGTTTATAGCGAATAACACCAGATTCAAGAGCTGGGAAGTTCTCAGAGGTAATCTTCCAATAATTGGTAGCTGTAAGTTGTTTATTACCTATATAGATGCCATAATCACCTGTGGGGATATTTTCCATAGGGAAAGGGTCGTCATCATAAGATTCCTTGTACTCATCTTTTTCATAAAACTTTGCTTCCCAGTTTTTATCAGTTAATAGGTCTAACACCTGTTTGTTAATTTTATTTGCCTCGGAAGTACCTTCTTTAAAAGATTGCAGAAAGATAGTAGCCTTGTTGTTAATTTCTTTTTTAGGAATACTTTGGGCAATTGCAAGCATAGCTTCTTCTTTAATTTGGTTGTTATTGATCCAAACTTCAGAGAGAGCAATATTCTTACTAAGATCTAAGTGAGCGAGTTCATTTCTTTCAAGAGATAAGGTTTTCAAAGCTGGAGAGTGAGAGAGATCAATATTTTTTATCTTAACTTTGTTTGCTATAAAACGGGTAAAGTTTCCATAGAAAGTTACCACCGCACTCTTGAAAGTATAGTTTTTAGGGGGATTAGTAAACACTTGGGTTTGCTCATCTTCATCCTGAAGGCCGTTGTTATTGAGGTCTACCCATCCTTTACCGATAGCATTTATTTCAATCTGTGCACTTGTGGATTGGGTGTAGAAAGTGATGTAGTGCTGTTCTTTTTGGTTGATATTAGGGTTGATTGCCCATCCTAAATCAAGAATTTTAACCTCAGGATTAGGTTTGGGGTCTGGTTTAGGATCTGGTTTAGGAGTAGGCTCGTTGTTATCACTACCTTTAGAGCAAGCTACCAATGTAACAGTTGCTATAAGTAGGAGGAATATTTTTTTGATAAGACCAAGAGTTTTCATTTGATGAATTTTAAATTAATAATGAGAATTATTTACTTAATCATAATCCTTTCTATACTACTAAATTGAGTTCACGGGGTGGAGGTGGGAGAGTCATAGATTCTCCGGTGCCTTGTGATTTGCCGCCCATTTCTATAGATGAACTTACCCATTTGAAAAAGGTAGTGAGCATATTGGCATCGGTGGTATCGAGTTTTACCACATCGGGGGTGAGTTCTTGGAGGTAGGACACTTCGGCTTTTGGCCCTGCGGCACAACCTACAATCACACCAAAATCTAAGGCTTTTACTTTAGGGATATATTCACGATACTTCTGTATATCGGAAGGTTTGCCATCGGTAAAGATAAATAAAAGCGGTTTCCAGTCGCCTTTTTGTTGTGCTGAACCTCTGATGAGTTCAGTTTTTACCAAATCACACACCATTTCAAGAGCTTCGCCAGTGTGAGTAGGCCCACTTTCGGGACATTTGATTTCGATAGGCTGAAAAGAAGCTAAATCTATCAGCGGGATGATATTGCGCACTTCACGGTCGAAAGTAATGACACTCAAATAGAGGGAATCCATCGCTTGAGGGTCGTTGCGTAGCATATTGATGAGCCCATAGAAGCCGTTGTTGAGGGCTTGGATAGGTTCACCGCTCATTGAGCCTGAAGTGTCTAAAAGAAAATAAGCTAAGAGTCGTCTGTTCATCGTTAGGAAACAATTACTAATTCACTTGGTGGAGGAGGGAGTTGGTCTTTTTTGGTAAGGTCGATACCTGTTTCTTCTACTTTGGTAGAGGTAGTGGCAATAGAGGCAGATACCCATTGGAAAAATTTGCCAATACTATCGGCATCGGTATTGCTAAGGCGCACTACTTGGTCGGCTATTTCCTTGAGCACTTTATCGTCGGCGTTATTACCAGCGGCACATCCCACTATCAATCCTTTTTTCACGGCTTTGAGTTTTTGGAATCCCGCTTGCCAATCGTCGGTAGGGACACCATCGGTCATAATAAAAACGATAGGTTTCCAGTCGCCTTTTTGTTCGAGAGTTGTTTTGGTAACTTCATTTTCCAATTTATCGGCGAGGAGGCTTAGAGCTGCACCGAGAGCTGTTGTGCCAGCAGCTTTGAGGTCTACTGTTTGGAAAGAAGCTAAATCGGTAAGGGGAATAAGTTGTTTAGCATCGGAATCGAAAGTGATGATGCTCACAAAAGCGGTTTCGATAGCCTGAGGGTTTTGGCGCAGCGAATGAATCATCATTTGCACGCCATTTTTCACTGCCTCAATAGGTTCGCCGGTCATTGATCCGGAAGTATCTAAGAGGAGGTATACGGGAAGTCGTCTCATTGTATTACATATTTTAAAAGATTGTCCAAAAAGATTTTTGTACGAGCGTTTGCAATGGGCGTTTGCAAAACGCCCCTACATAGCATACTTCAAAAGCTATTGATAATCAGTTTTTATAAACTTTGTCAAAGTTTTGGGACTTTGACAAAGTTTATGATACAAGAGCTTTTAGATTAGATTATAAATAGCTTTGAACAATACGGTGAATGGTTTGACCAAGGAAAGAATCGTCGACAGGATCACCGATAGCATCAAATTTCCATTCGCCATTTCTCTTGTAGAGTTTCGCCAAAATAAGAGCGCGTTTACCAGCGTAAGCAGGTTCGGCAGCTACGTTGTAAGAGGCAAATACAGAGTTTACACGCTGTGGTGTTCCTTCGAACATACGAATTTTAGCATAAGGGATTTGTGAAAAGTCTTCTTTACCTACGTTGTTGAGGAAGAAGAAGATTTTAGATACATTAGGAGCTACACGATCTAAGTTTACAGTGATAATTTCGTTGTCGAGACCATCGTCACCTCCTTTATCGCCTTGCAAATCGTCGCCGGTGTGGTGAAGAGCACCGTCATTGGAATCTAATTTTCCTTTAGGAAGCCCAAATTGTTGTAAGACTTGAGGGTTATACAAAGG
This sequence comes from Capnocytophaga sp. oral taxon 326 str. F0382, assembly GCF_000318295.1. Lineage (NCBI taxonomy): Bacteria > Pseudomonadati > Bacteroidota > Flavobacteriia > Flavobacteriales > Flavobacteriaceae > Capnocytophaga > Capnocytophaga sp. oral taxon 326. The sequence goes on along the minus strand of NZ_KB291399.1, from coordinate 18,395 downwards.
AGAATAGAGGTGGTCGCACACATTATTATTGTCGTCGATGAGAATACAACTAAGGTCTAAATCGACGTCTTGTTTGTTTTTCATCAAACCAAAGAGAGCTTTAGTTTCGATAGCGCCCCAGTTCACTCCAATACAGAAGTTTTGTAGCTTTTCGCCAGATTCTTTGCGTAGGTCGATTTTTTGACCTTTTTGTAGATTGATTGCCATAAAATAATTTTTAAATTAATCAATTAGCAGAGATTTTGCTAATTGAGAGGTTTATAATTCAGTTAATTGTATTTGTTGAGATAGTCTTCCAAACCGCCTTTCATACCCATACCTACCGCTTCGAACTTCCATTCGCCATTGCGTTTGTAGATACGACCGAACTCTACGGCTGTTTCGATAGAGAAATCCTCTTCTAATTCGTATTTTAGCAATTCTTGATTGGTAACCGAATCGAAAATGCGAATGAATGAATTGCGTACCTGCCCGAAGTTTTGACCGCGTTGAGCAGCCTCGTGAATAGTTACCACGATGCAGATTTCGGCTGCATTAGGTTCTATTTTAGAGAGGTCGACAAGGATTTGCTCGTCGTCGCCTTCGCCTGCTCCTGTACGGTTGTCGCCGGTGTGCACTACTGCTTCATTAGGTGATTTGAGATTGTTGTAGAACACGAAGTGGCTATCTGACAACAATTTTTTGTTTTCGCCTAAGATAAATACCGAGGTGTCTAAATCGAAATCAGTACCTGTAGTAGAGCTGTTCGTATCCCAACCCAGACCTACGGTGAATTTAGGAGCATTGATGCTCTCTCTTTGTCCTTTTTGTAAGTTGATTGCCATAAAAATAATTTATTAATTAGTCAATGAGGTAATTTGCTAATTGAGGTGTTACTTGTTTAGGTTTAAATCGAGCATAGAGGTGAGGATGTTTTTTTCTTCCTCTATATTCAATTGTTCATCAGTAAGGTTGTTGTTGTCAATGGTTTCACGGTACTTTGCCAAGAGTTCTTTTACATCCTCGGGGAAACTGTTGCGTATCTCTTTGCGTTTTTCTTCTAAGTCTCTTATTTTGCGTTCCAATTCCCCCACTAACGAATGACCATTACTCACGTTTTTTTCGCGATTCAGTTGGTGCTTGAAGGCATCTTTTAGCAAATAGAAGCCATTGGTTTGCAGATTCCAAATAAACTCATCATCGGAGCCGAGGATTCTAAACAGCTCGAAGAGTTGGAAATCTACATTGAAACCACACTTAAAACGCACTTTGAAGTTTTTGCTCGCCAAACGGGAGAGCAATAGGCGCTCGATACTCAGCCCTTCTAAGGTGTAGAGTTTCGTTCCTGGCACTACTAATAGGTGTGTGATATCATCGTCGTCGCGAAAATATTCCTCGGCATAGAGGTTAGGGAAACTGCGGATAGCCGTGAGATTGTAAGGCTTGTAACTACCTGTGAGGGTACTATAAGCGGCTTGAAACACCGCCGATACCTCAGCCTCGTGATACCGCTGGTCGGTTTCAAAACGGTTTTCGGCTTTGCCTTGGCGTGCCAGCTGCGCAATATAATCCTGATGGGCTGTAATTTCAGTATCAATATTGATGATGGCAGCTTCTTTTTGCTTTTTGAGTTTGGTGAGTAGCTCAATAAGGCTATCGGTATACTGCAAGTGGAACAGTTCCAACTTGTTCACATCTAAGGCTTCGGCATTTTTTTCAAAAAATGAATGGATAATCTCGGTACGTACCACTATACCTACCAAGTCGGGTTGTTTGAAAAAATTCTCTAATATTTTAAGTTTTTGCAACCTCCGTTTGCTATCATTCAGTATTTTTGTTTCTGTTCCCAAGTGTTATGACTTTCTGTTTTGCAATTGGTTTTTAAGGGTTGTTTCTAAGTTTTGCAATTCGTTGTCCAACAAGCGGCGACTTTGCTCTCCTTGTTGTTGGATTTGTTTTACCTCGTTGAGGGTGTTGATGAGTGAAGTGGTAGTTTCACGCAAGGTATCAATAGACACGATTGTTTGTTCGTTAGCACGAGCGACATTCACGGTATTCTGTTGGAGACGCTGAGCGTTTTTGCGCAAAATTTCTTCGGTGGTTTGCGATACGCGTTGTTGTACCTCAATATGTTGTTGCTGACGGTGTAAGGCTACAGCTAACGTAAGTTGGTTTTTCCAAACAGGTAAAGTGGTAGTGAGGATGGTTTGTGCTTTTTCGGCTATTGACACGTTGTTGTTCTGTATCAATCGGATTTGAGGTAACGATTGCAACATAATGAAGCGCACTACTTTCAAATCGGCTAAACGGCGGTCTAAGCGGTTGGCGAAGTCGCGTTTATCGGAAATTTGATAATCTTGATATGCATCGGGGTTTGCTTCCATCAGAGCGAGTTCTTGTTTGGTTTTCTCATAGCGCAAACTACCTGCAATGATGTACTCTTCAATCTTTTTAATCGCATCGACATTGCTACCGAAAATGGTTTGCAACACCGCATTATCCTTAGTAGAGTTGATAACTCCTGCATTCACCTTATTGGAAATATCGGTGATGTTGTTCACTATTTTGTCGTATTTGGCAAAAATATTATCTACTGTAGTTACCATACGCCCCAAGAGCGGTATTTTGCGCAAGAATTTTTTAAAGCTATTACCTTCGAGTTCATCTACATCTACATAGTTGAGTTCTACGAGCAATTTATTGATGAGCTCGCCTACCTCACCAGAGTTAGAGCGGCGTACATTATTTAAAAAGCTATCACTTTGTGAAGCCAATGTATTTTGTAACTCAGCACCAAAGTTGATTACTGAGTTAGGGTTTGTTTCTTCTATATTGGCAGCGATAAGTTCGTACTTAGAGGTATCGGCAGGTGTAAGGTTTTGAAGGGTTACATTACCGTTCTTATCGATTACTTGAGCGTTTGTATCGAGTACTTGTAGTTCTAAGGTTTGTTCCATAGTGTTTAAGATATTTTGATGTGAGTTATTAAAAACTCGCACTAATTTGACAAATGAAATATTAATTATATTTGTTAGTTAGTTATTTAATAATTTCGCCTTTGTAGTATTTAGAAAGGAAAAATGCTAAATCTTCTTTGTAGCCAATGCCTGAGGCTTCAAATTTCCATTTGTTATTGTGTTTATAGAGACGACCAAATTCTACTGCTGTTTCTATAGAAAAATCTTCGCCTAATTCATATTTAGCTACCTCTTCGCCGTTAGCGTTATCGACGATGCGGATGTACGAATTGCGCACTTGTCCGTAGTTTTGTTTGCGGTTGAGTGCATCGTGAATGGTTACCACGAAAAGAATTTCGGTTACTCGAGGGTCTACTTTAGCGAGGTCTACTTGTATACTCTCGTCGTCGCCATCGGCACTGTTCCCTCCTGTAGGGTCGTCGCCAGTGTGGTGGAGGGCACCATCGGGAGAATCGGTATTGCCATAGAACACAAAGAAAGGTTCAGAAGGGATAAGGCGCTGTGCATCTATCATAAAAGCAGAAGCGTCTAAATCGAAATCGTAGCCAGTACCCTCGTTAGGATCCCAGCCTAATCCTATAGTTAAATTTTGTAGACCAATGTCTATACGTTGTCCTTTTTGTAAGTTGATTGCCATAAAAATAATTTATTAATTAGTCAATTAGCCAATTAGCCAATTGAAGAGTTTGTTATTTTATTAATTAGTACGGTGCAAAGATAATAATAATTAGGAAATTTGCAAATTTGAGAGTTAGCAAATTACGAGAGTCCCGTAATAACGCCTTCATCGTCTATATCCATACCTTCGGCAGCAGGCACACTGGGGAGTCCTGGCATACGCACCGTATCGCCTAATATTGGGATTACAAAGCCCGCCCCAGAGGCAAATTCAAACTCTCGCACGGTTACCTCAAAATCGGTAGGACGGGCGAGTTTCTTCTCGTCATCACTGAGCGATTTAGGGGTTTTCACTATACAAATAGGCATTTTATCAAAGCCTAATGTTTTGATTTGCTTCAACTGACTTACGGCTTTACTGTTGTAATTCACCTTGCTCGCTCCGTAAATCTTAGTAGCTACTGCCGTTATTTTTTCTTCTATACTCGCTTCATTGCTATACAACGGACTAAAATGACTCTCACCACTTTGGGCTATAGTGACCACCGCGTGGGCGAGCTCTTCAGTACCTTTACCTCCTTCACTAAACCCTTTGCTCACAATAGCTTGCACTCCTTTTTGAACACATACTTCTTTTACATAGGCGATTTCCTCCTCACTATCGTTAGGGAAATAGTTAATCGCTACTACTGCTTTGAGACCAAAAAGTTGTACATTCTCGATGTGTTTTTCCAAATTGGCAATACCGAGTTTCACTTTTTGCAAGGAAGGAGTGTTGTATTCTTCTTTTTTAGCCCCTCCGTGATGACGCAAGGCGCGAATCGTTGCTACAATCACTACTGCGTCGGGGGCTAAGCCTGCTGAAGTACATTTGATATTGAGGAATTTCTCAGCCCCAAGGTCAGCGCCAAAACCTGCTTCGGTAATCACGTAGTCACCCAACGATAGTCCCATTTTAGTAGCCAATACAGTGTTCGTACCTTGTGCAATGCTGGCAAACGGGCCTCCGTGCAAGATAGCAGGATTGTTTTCAAGCGTTTGCACGAAGTTAGGCTTAATGGCTTCTTTGAGCAGTAGCGCCATTGCCCCTACCACGTTTAAATCGCGGGCAAATACGGGGGTGCCGTCAAACTTTTTGCCTACATAGATATTGCCAATACGTTTTTTCAAGTCAGAAAAACTTTCGGCAAGACATAGTATTGCCATAATCTCGGAAGCAGGAGTGATGTTAAAACCGTCTTCGCGAGGTACTCCGTGAGTAGCACCGCCTAAACCTACTACTATATGGCGTAGTGCACGGTCGTTCATATCCATCACGCGTTTCCACACCACCGTGCGCGGGTCGATGCCTATAGAGTGAGTTTTGCTCTGGATGTTATTATCGATAACCGCTGCCAAGAGGTTATTAGCCTTCTCAATAGCCGAAAAGTCGCCCGTAAAGTGCAAGTTGATGTCCTCCATAGGCACCACTTGCGAATAGCCTCCACCAGCTGCCCCTCCTTTGATCCCAAAAACAGGCCCTAACGATGGTTCTCGCAATACGGCAATCGCTTTTTTGCCTATTCTGTTAAGTCCTTCCGTCAGACCAATGCTCACCGTAGTTTTGCCCTCACCCGCAGGGGTAGGCGTAATAGCCGTAACAAGGACTAACTTACTGTGTTTCATCTTCTCTGCATTGATGAGGCGCAATGGCAGTTTCGCTTTGTATTTTCCATAAGGGTCGAGGTCGTCCTCGCTGATGTTTAATTTTTTAGCTACCTCTCTAATAGGGTGCATCTGTGCTTTTTGGGCGATTTCTAAGTCGGTCATAAACAATGAACAATTGAGAATTAATAATTTTGTGCGACAAAAGTAGTGTTTTTAGTTGGATTTTCCAAACACAATACAAGTAGGTTTATCTATCTCAATCTCTTCTGGCGTTTCAGTCAGTTCGCCAGTTTCTTCATCACGTTGAAAAATCTGAATTTTATTATCATCTCGGCAAGCTACTAAAAGGTATTTTCCATTGGGAGTAATAGCAAAATTGCGAGGGTGAATACCCGTGAGTTGGTAGCCTATTTTGGTTAAAGTACCTTTCTCAGGGTCGATAGCAAAAATTGCAATACCGTCTTTCTTTAATCGGTGAGAGGTGTACAGAAAACGCCCATCGGGGCTGATATGTATATCGGCACTACCACGCCCGCCACCTTCATCAGCCATTATACGCTGTACTTCTTTCAGTTTACCCTTGTGATAGCTGAGTACCACACATTCACCTCCTAATTCGTTGATAAGGTAGGCAAAACGACCGTCTTTACTAAAAGTAAGATGGCGAGGGCCTTGTATGGTATCACTAATGCGATAAGCAACTTTCATATCTTTGAGCACTTTAACGCCTTTTGAGGCTTTCCGTGCTTTGTAACGAAAGCGATACACACAATTTTTCCCTAAATTAGTAACCAACACATAGCGCTTCTCAGGGGTAGGAATGATACAATGGATATGAGATGCACTGCCGTGCAAAGCCTCTACAAAGGATATGTGTTGTACTTCAGTTTGCAATCTCCCTGCAGCATCTAATGAGAAAACACTGATGTCGCCCCCTGTATAATTTGCTGTGATGACGTATTTACCGTCGGTTACGATATGGCAAGGGTCGGCACCTGCTCGTGGCAAGGATTCTTTAGGAGCCGTAGGCAGGAATATAGGATTGCTTAGCTGTACTTTATCTTCACTCACATCAAACGAATAGGCTCCTTGTCGCCCATCGTTATATTCACTTACGGCATATAGGCGTTTTCCATCGGGAGATAACGTCAAGAAAGAAGGATTAGCAGCGGTGGCACTGCTCAGCAGTTCGAAAGTTCCATTCTCCTGATTAAAACGATAGGTATAAATACCTTTAGAATTACTCTCTTCGGTATAAGAGCCTATATACATCATCAAGTTATTATCTTGGGCAAAGGTGATGAATGTTAATAGTGCAAAGACTATAGTCAAAAACGTTTGTAATTTCTTCATAAGTTTTAATTTTGTGTGCTATTAAAAAATTGTATGGTGTGCTCTATTTGCTTTTTGAGGGTAGTTACTTCCTCTTCTGCCATAAAACTGAGATATTCTTTAAACAAAGCAGAATGGTAGTCAAATTGCTTCTTTTTCCACTGCGAAGTAGCTAAAATCAATTCAATGGCTAATATTTCTTCTATATTCTTTACTACTTGTTCGCATTTGATAGCCGAACTACCTCCCATTCCTTTTATATCTATTGTTTTTTCAAATAAAATCGGACTTTCGATGCTCGCAGGAATGGAAAGACGGCGGTTTTCATTCAATATTCCTTCTATGATACGCTGGAAAATAGGGTAATCTATTTCTGTTTCTATCTCTTTGCCGAGATTAGAAAGCAAGTAGAACACACGTCGTTCGCTGATATTGCCCAAGCTGGTAAGGGTAATCGCCAAAAAGTCCATTGCCAAGGTGAGGGGCAGGGTATGTGAGTTGCCCCCAAAGATAATTTCTTGGTTCTCGGGGAAAAGAATAGGGTTATCGGTAACTGAGTTCATCTCGGTTTTAATCACCTTGCGAATGGCTGCAATCGACTCGCGAACAGCTCCGTGTATTTGAGGAATAGAGCAAAAAGCTTCGGGCATAGATGAGAAGGCTTGCGGTTGTGCAGCGAGGGTACTATCTTTTAATAGTGTGCGCAAATGTTCGGCGGTTTCCACAAGTCCCTTATGAGGTCGCACTACTTGCATAGCTTCCGAAAATGCCGAGAGGTTACCACCAAAAGCTTGGGTAGAAACCGATGATACAAAGTCTGCCCACTGTATGATTTTCAGCGATTTACTAAGGTTGTAGATGCCATAAGCAGTGGTGAGCTGAGTGCCGTTGAGCAGGGCATCGGCTTCGCGCATTTCCAAAGATAGAGGTTGCCAACCGTATTTAGCTTCCAGCTCTTGCGCCGAATAGATTTTGTTGTGTATACACACTTCGCCTTCACCAAAGAGGGGCAGAGCGAGGTGTGCCAGAGCAATGCGTTCATCGGGGATATCTTTAGAATACACCACCGGAAAGACCTCTTGATTATAAAAGTCGATGAGGCGTTGCACCAAAGCCAATCGCACCCCACTATAACCATAGGAAAACGATTGTATTTTAAGGAAGAGCATCAGTTTGACAATCTCATTGGGGATACGCTCGCCTATTCCACAAGCATAGTGGCGCAACAGCGATAGGGAACCTACTGAAAGTCGGTTTAGAATTTCAGAGTCTTTTTTACAATAATCGCTGAGGAAGCGGTGACACGTTTCGATATTAATCACCGCCTCTTCCGAGAGTTTTAGTTGTGTATCGCCTTCTACAATTGCAATAAGCTGTTCTAAAAGAAGGACTTCGTTAGAAATATAGTGTTCCATATTAGGAGGTAGGGGTTAGGGGGTTAAAAACGAGCTACTTTACCATATATAGTCGCCCTTTTATAGATAACAATTGATATTGTAGCAGTTTGTTGCTATACAGATCTACTTTTTCAAACTTTTCGAGTTCTTCATTGCCTTTGGTAAGGTAATAAGTAGGGGTTTTTAGAGCAACACCTTCAGATGTCAACGTATAAGTATCAACTTTAAAGGAGATAGAAGCATTGTCTAAACGCAGTTGCATAAATAGCTTTCCTTCTCCCCCTTTATCAAGAGTTTCTTCTATCAAAAAATACTGAGGTAATATCTTACGGCGTGTATAAGTGCTTTGAAAGTCACTATAATAAAAATCGTCAGCACCCAATTTCATAAAAAGAGGGAATATGGAAGTCCTCTCAAAAAGAGTATTTTGAAAAGAGTAAATGTAATTAGTAGAACAAATATAATGAGGCATCCCGTCTTGAATAAACACTACAATACTCTCATAATTAAAAGTAGTATAGTACTTTTGATTATCGGGGCGCCATTCTATGTTTCTAACTCCTATTTTATAACAAGTAGGCGTGGGTAGATGGTTTTTGGATATATAAGTTCTCACATCGTTTTCTTTCCAAAAATCAGTACCCTCAATGGCTTTCATCGGACGAAATTCGGGGTTGCCATCTATAGCCCAAGTACTGTAAGTGAGTGTATAAGTATCAATGATATACTTGTCTTTGATATGAAACTCTCGTTTCTGTTTCTCGGCTGTATTGAGAGGCAAACTGTCAATTATTTTTCCTGAAGTATCAAATTTAAAAAAATAAAACGAAGTATTTGATTTATTATAAAGTGTTACTAACTGATATTGATCGTTGAAGAACTTTTTCTTAAGCGAATACCCTCCTCTTTCATAAAGCGGAGTAATTGTCTTTTTACCTTGTGTAAGCTCTTTTGATGAAAGTTCAGGGTAGTTTTTGAGATTTTTAGGAAGGAACCGCTGTGATTGCCATACTGTATAAGATTCTTCTATTTCGTCTTTGTGATAAGTATAAAGCATTGTTAATACTGTAAGACAAACACTCACCCAAAATATTTTTTTGACGGTCTTATAATAGAAACTATAATAACAAAGCAGCCCTAAAACAAAAATTATAGGTGTAAATAACAGAAGTACATCAATAATTCTTAAGGATAAGGAAGACCCTAACCCGCAAATAATAGAAAGCACTATAAAGCCGATGCCCGTTAAAATCGCTAAAAATATATTAGGTTTCTTCATTTGTCGTTAGTTTTTAGATGGTTTCACGTTTCCTTAATACTGCATACAAAAACACAAAAAACGCCAAGAAATACGCAATACGGGCAATGTAATCACCCATTTGCACATAGAAAGTTATTTCATCATTTAAGGCAATAGTGCCTTTCAAACTGCCTTGAGTGCCATAAGGAAGTGTTTTGAGCACCTCTCCCCTACCGTTGATAAATGCCGAAATCCCCGTGTTAGCACTGCGGGCTACACTCCGGCGGGTTTCAATGGCGCGCAAACGGGTATAGCTGAGGAGTTGCTTGTGCCCTTGTGTGTTACGCCACCACGCATCGTTAGTAAGGATAGCCAAAAAGTTAGCCCCTTTCTTGATATAGCCCGTTACAAACTCACCGTAAATCGTTTCGTAACAGATGATAGGTGCTGCCTTGCCCTCGGTGTCTACCCCTGCGAAAGCTGTGCGCTCAGGTTGGGTAGTTTTCAGCGCTACCGTACCGCCAAGATTGATGAGCGTTTCGCCCAATATAGGTTTTAGTATATTTTGATACGGAAAATTCTCGACAGCTACTACCAATTTACTCTTGTGATAGAGTGGCATTTCAGGATTGCGATTGAGCAAGAAAGCCGAATTGTAATCGTTGTACCAAATACCATAATTAGAGAGATAGTTGCTTTGTGAGGTGGTATGTGCTTCATCTCTCACAAACTCAATCATTGCAGTGCCTCCTACCCAATTGAGCTTAGGATAGCGCGCTACAGAAGTGCGCAACCTATCTATCTCTGGTGCATAAGGCAATTCGTTCAGTTTGATATTCTCAGCAAAGACCGTTTCGGGGGTAAGGACGAAATTTACTTTATCGTCCAACTTATCGGCGGTGAGTTGCAACAACAGATTGCTTACTTCTTGATTAGAAAGTGAATATTTCTCGGCATAAGGGTCGATATTAGGTTGCAAGACAATCACATCAACTGTTTTCTTGCCTGCTTCGCTATAATTGAGGTATTGGAAATACGAAATCACTATAGGCACAGCAAAAAAGAGCATTGCCAAGCCCACTTTTTGAGCAAGAACTTTGCGGTTTTTAGCCGTAAGATAGTTTTCAACAGCCAAAAATAAGATGATATTCACAATCCACACCCATAAAGAGCCCCCAAAAGTACCCGTATATTCGTACCATTGTATCCACGTAACTTGCTCGGAGAAAACGTTACCTAAATTCAGCCAAGGCCAAGAAACTTCCCAAGTGAGGTGGAATTTCTCAAACGAAAGCCATATTGCAACTAAGAAGATGAGCGATACCTTGCGGTTCATTCGTTTGGCAACAATATGATAGAGGAAGAAAGTAAGGGTCATCAGTAGCGTATTTGCTAAAATAGCGAAAATTGCCCCTATTTGGGTAGAATACCATATCCACCAAGTAGTAGGAATATTCCAAGTGAGGAATGCTAAATAAGAGAGCGCAAACACTTTGCGCTTGGTATGGCGATAGTTGTGACGGATGCGCGCTTCCATCAGCAATAAAGGAACAAAGCCAATGAATATCAAGATAGTAATTCCATAGGTTACCCACGCACTTGCGAGTAAAGCCCCTGAAAGTAGAGCAAGGAGTATGTTTTTCTTCATAATGATGAATAACGAATAACGAGGCGAAGATACAACTATTTTAAAAAATACACAAAAAAATTTTCATATATTACTTTTTCTTACTTATTTTGCGGACTGTTATAAAAAATAAATAAAAATGGACAATTCACAAAACAATTTTCAGAACTATTTCCAACCTCAGCAGCAGCAACACTACAGCAACGACAATCCGATGGTAACCACTTTAAGTATAATAGGATTAGTGTTAGCAATTCTTACCGTTGCTATCGCTTTCATCCCTTGTTTTGGAGCTTTCGCTTTTTTCATTGGGGTTATTAGTCTTATTATTTCGTGCATAGGGCTTTATTTAGCCTATAAAAATCAAGTAAACAAAGATATGCTCATAGCAGCTTTAGTAATTTCCTTAGTAGGAACTATCATCTCTGGTGTACAACTTTTTACACTTAAAGCTATGGGAGATGCTATTATCGAAAATTCTCAAAGAATACAAAACGACAGCTTAGATACTGATTCTTCTTATAACAGAGATTACGACGACGATTAACATTGAAACTCACTAATTCACATAAGTATCTATTAGTAAATAGTATATTAATAGCATTGTTTTTTGGGGGAATACTATATCTAAAATATTTTCCTGCCAAAATACAATGCTATTACAAATCTCATTACGGTTTTGAGTGCCCTACTTGTGGGCGTACCCGTGATTTGTCACAATTTCTCTCCTTAGATTTTCACTCCCCTCTCAACCCTGCTTCCTATTATTACTTTACAGCTTTTGCATTAATTTTCGTCACTCGCATTCTTCACAGTTTAATTGTATATCGCAAGCCTCATCAGCTGAAAAGTATTATTTTTTTAGATGGTGTAGTATTAGTATTTTCTATTTTTGTAGTAGTTTTAGGATTTTTATAGTATTGGCGATGAATTGTATAATTTGCTAATTAACAAATTATTCTTATTTTTGTCGCCAAAATTATTATTAGAATGAATACATATCAAAAAAACAACACTTTTGAAGCTCAGCGCCCTCAAAGTGTAAAAAAAACCATCATCAACCTCTTAGGAGTGATTACCCTCGTTTTGGCAATTTTTGTACTTATCGCTTCTTTTATTCCTATAATTGGTGAAATTGCTTTTATAGGAGGTGCCGTAGTAATTCTGTTGGCAGCCATTGGTTTGTACTTTGCAGCTATCTATGGTATAGGTAAAGCCTTACTCATTGCAGCGCTATCACTTTCTATGGCTGGCACAGGCATCTCAATTAAAAAGTTTATCGATTATAACGAGGCACACGCTTCCGAAATACACTCAGGTGGTTCGGGTGGTGGTCACCATCACAGCTGGGGCGATGATGATTAACTAATGTCTCAAATTCGCTAATTATATCTATCTTTGCACTTTAATCATTTTAAATAACTATGGCAGAAAAACACCATTACAAAGGACTTACCGATGCGCAAGTTCTTGAAAGTCGTGCCAAACACGGCGAAAACTCACTCTCATCAGTAGAGGGTGAACCTCTTTGGAAGCAATTCTTAGAGAAATTTACTGACCCTATTATCATTATTCTGCTGGTAGCCCTCGTCTTCTCATTTGGGGTATCTACCTATGAATTTACAGTACACAATACGGGTATCCACGCCTTTTTAGAGCCTGTAGGTATCCTCTTTGCCGTACTTTTGGCTACTGGAGTGGCTTTCTATTTTGAACAGAAAGCTAACAAACAATTTGAAATCCTCAATCAAGTAAACGACGATATCTACTATAAAGTTATTCGCAATGAGCGTATTACTCAAGTGCTCAAAAAAGATATCGTAGTAGGTGATGTGGTTATCTTAGAAACAGGAGAAGAGGTACCTGCCGATGGAGAACTCCTTGAAGCAGTATCGTTGCACGTGAACGAATCGACGCTCACTGGAGAGCCTATGGTACACAAAACTACTAACCCTGCCGATTTTGAAGCCGAAGCTACTTACCCCTCTAACTACATCTGTCGCGGGACTTCAGTATCCGATGGACATTGTATTTTTGAGGTGAAAAAAGTGGGTGATGCTACCGAATACGGCAAAGTGTTTGAAGGTGTACAAATAGACAATAGCGTAAAAACCCCGCTCAACGAGCAATTAGACCATTTGGCAGGAATGATTACCAAAATCAGTTATGCCATTGCTGCTTTGGTGATTGTAGGTCGCCTTATCGTGTATTTCACCAGTGCTGAACATAGTTTAGACACAATCGACTGGGTATCGTTTGGAGGTTACCTGCTCAACACCGTGATGATTGCCATTACCGTAGTAGTAGTAGCTGTGCCCGAAGGCTTGCCAATGAGCGTTACCCTCAGTTTAGCTTACAGTATGCGCAGTATGATGGCTACTAATAATCTCGTGCGCAAGATGCACGCTTGCGAAACTATGGGGGCTACCACCGTGATTTGTACCGACAAAACGGGTACGCTCACCCAAAACCAAATGACCATCTACGAAACCTTCTTCAACGCGGGTACTGATGAGAAACTCATAGCCGAATCTATGGCTGTGAACTCTACCGCTTATCTTGATTTCACCGATAAAGATAAACCCAACGTATTGGGTAACCCTACCGAAGGAGCCCTCCTCTTGTGGCTCTATGGCAAAGGTATCAACTACTTGCCGATACGCGAAGAGAGCGAGGTATTACAACAACTCACCTTCTCTACCGAACGCAAGTATATGGCTACTTTGGTACAATCGCCTACACTTGGCAAACCTGTGTTGTACGTAAAAGGAGCTCCTGAAATAGTAATGACTTTCTGCCACGAAGGCGGTAAATTCCTTTCAGATATTTCGCAAGCCGATTTCGAGGCTAAACTTTTGCAATACCAAAACCAAGCGATGCGTACTATCGGTTTTGCGTATAAAGTGATTGACGACCCTAAAGCAATTATCTCAGAAAACGGCAAGCTCGTAGTAAACGGCTTGCACTTTATAGGTATCACTGCCATATCTGACCCTGTACGCCCTGATGTACCTGCATCTATTGAAGAGTGTATGCACGCTGGCATTCAGGTGAAGATTGTAACCGGAGATACCCCTGGTACCGCAAGAGAAATCGCTCGCCAAATACATTTGTGGGACGACAGTTGCAGCGACCGCAACCAGATTACCGGTGTAGAGTTTGCCGCAATGAGCGATGCCGAACTTTTAGACCGCATAGGCGACCTACGTGTGATTTCACGCGCACGTCCGCTTGACAAAGCACGCTTAGTAAACTTACTCCAACAAAAAGGTGAAGTAGTAGCTGTAACCGGTGATGGTACTAACGATGCTCCAGCCCTCAAAGCAGCCCAAGTAGGTCTTTCAATGGGTGATGGAACCTCAGTAGCTAAAGAAGCCTCAGATATCACCATTTTAGACAACTCATTCAGCAGTATTGGTAAAGCCGTAATGTGGGGACGCTCGCTCTATTTGAACATTCAGCGTTTTATCCTCTTCCAGATGACTATCAACGTAGCAGCGTGTATCATCGTACTTATTGGGGCTTTCTTAGGGGTAGAATCACCGCTTACTGTAACCCAAATGCTTTGGGTGAACCTTATAATGGATACCTTTGCTGCTTTGGCGTTAGCATCATTGCCACCGAGCAACCGCGTGATGAACGACAAACCACGTGCGCGTGGCGCTAATATCATCAGCTCTCCAATGGCAAAAGGCATCTTTGGGGTAGGAGGATTCTTTGTGTTGTTGCTCTTTGGTTTCATTCAGTATTTTAAGAATGAAGACATCACAAGTCTCACTGACTTCTCTATCAGCGATTATGCAAGACATTTCTTCCATTTTGGAGCTCCCGAAGGCAGTTTATCAGCTTATGAACTTTCCTTATTCTTCTCAATATTCGTATTCTTGCAATTCTGGAATATGTTCAATGCCAAAGCCTACCGTACCGGCAAGAGCGCATTCAACAACCTTAGCAAGAGCCAAGGGTTTATGCTCATCGCCTTAGCCATTGTATTAGGACAAGTGTTCATCACTACTTTCGGTGGACAGATGTTCAATGTAACGCCTCTCAAATTGGTAGACTGGGCAATTATCATCGGTGCTACCAGTGTAGTACTTTGGGTAGGAGAAATCCTTCGCTTAGGTAAGAGGTAAGAGATATAAGAGATAAGAAAATAAGAAAAGCACAATAGCTAATCATTTTAGTTATTGTGCTTTTTTGTATTGCAAAGTTTGCTAATTAAAATAATAGCATTATCTTTGCAAAGAAAAATTAATCAACTATAGCAATGAAATATTCGGAATTAGAAAAGAAACTAAAAGAATTTGGTTGCTTTGATACTGGTAAACAAGTCAATGGACACCCTTTATGGTTCAGTCCGATTACAGAGAAAAGATTCAAAATGAGCAATCATAAAAGTAAAGAAGTAGCTACTGGCACACTAAAAAGTATTTTAAAAGATGCAGGTATTAACAATAATTAAAAATTATAACTATGAATAAAGTAAAAGCATTTATTGAAAGAGCTAATGATGGTTCATATAGTGTATATATAGATTTAGATGATAAGACTTTAAACTATGGCATACACGGAGAAGGTGAAACTGTAGAAGAAGCATTAGCTGATTTTAAAGCCTCGTATGCTGATATGAAAGCTTTTTACAAAGAAGAAGGAAAACCTTTTGTAGAGGCTACTTTTGAATTTTTGTATGACTTACCCTCATTTTTGCAACATTATTCTAATGTATTCAGCTATGCAGGATTGAGTAGGCTTACAGGAGTTAATCAATCGCAACTAAGTCAGTATGTACAAGGGTATCGCAAACCTACAAAGCGTACTTCTATGAAAATTCAAGAGAAATTACACTCTTTATCACAAGAATTACGACAAATACAATTTGTGTAATGCACCAAAAACTCCTAAACTATGGAACACTTTACTAAAAACTTAGAAACCTTACAAAAACTTCTTACAAACGACAGCGAATTACTACCTTTTGCCGATTGGCTAAACGAAGAAATGGCTACACTATGAGAAAAGAAGTCATCACTATTGTTGCTATCATTTTGCTCCTTTTAGCGGGAGCAGGATTCCTTTTTGTTAAATATGCCCAACAGAAAACAGCTGTTTATTACGCTGAAAAAGAAAGCAGACTCTACCGCTACTACTACGATTATTACTACGCTCATAACAAACGTTTTTCGGCTACTGAATTTTTAAAAGTTCTATCACACAAAGACCCTGAACTATACGAATTGCTGAAAAACGAAAAAATCGTATATTACCCCAAAAAAGAAGGTTTTGCCTACCAAAGATACGCATCGTCACAAAATTTTGTAAGTTTTGAAGATTTTACCTTTGCAAAATTCCTATTCTCTGATGCCAACATAGCCATAGACCCGATAATGTCTTTTAGCAAAATAGACTATGAAACTGATGTGATATATCAGTACAAAAACGATAGTTTTATAGAAAAAGAGGTATTCAACAAACGGTTACTGATAGATAAATACACTCAGCTATTGCATTGCAAAAAACCTTTTTTAGAAGAAGATTGCCCCTCCTCCGACTACAATTTATGCAAAGAGGCAACCGCGGTGATTTTTCCAAAAGAAGTAGCTATTGTAAAATCGAGTTTTGAACCTGAAAGTGAAGCGATTATCAAGCAAGTTTTGCAAACACACTACATTAATGCCAACGATACACTTATGGTAGTGGTGATTTTTCCCAACCTCAGTGAAGCAAAATGTTTGAATATCAATTGACTATTGATAATTGGTTAATTGACAAATTATTACTATCTTTGCGCCAGAATTAATTTTTTTAAGATAAAAACAAATGAAAAAATCAACTCTTATCCTTATTGGAGCTGTAGTGCTCATAGGAATATTTGCTGTTTCAGCCTATAATGGCTTGGTAAACAAACAAGAACAATTGCACAGTGAGTGGGCGCAAGTAGAAACCCAATACCAACGCCGTTCCGACCTTATTCCTAACCTTGTGGCAACTGTTCAAGGTTATACCAAACACGAAAGCACTACCTTAAAAGAGGTTGTAGAGGCACGCAGCAAAGCGACACAAATCAACATCAACCCCGAGAAGTTAGATGCCGAATCATTAGCCCAATACAATAAAGCACAAGGAGAACTCTCTCAAGCCCTCGGTCGTTTGTTGATGGTTACTGAATCCTACCCCGACCTGAAAGCAAGTGAACAATTTACAGCCTTACAAGCAGAATTATCAGGTTGTGAAAACCGCATTGCTGTAGCTCGTAAAAACTACAACAGCGCAGCAAAAGACTATAACACCTCTCGCCGCCGTTTTCCTAACAACCTCTTCGCTTCAGCTTTTGGATTTAATGAATCTGCTTATTTTAAAGCCGATGAAGGTAGCGAAAAAGCTCCTAAAGTAAGTTTCTAAAAAAATGAACAACAAGCTATTAACCCTACTATTTTCCTTTATCATTGGCATTGGATTTTCCTTTGCTCAAGAGGCTTATACGGTAAAAACAGTGCCCAACGTACAACTGCAAGATGCCCAGCAGTACACCTCCGATCCTCAGCATTTGCTCACAACTACTGAAGTTGATAGTCTCAATGCTATTTGTAGAGACTTGCGCGCTGAAAAAGGAGTGGAAATGGCAGTGGTAGTCTTGCCTCGCTATACCAACGATTATGCTGATATACGCGATTTTGGTTATGAACTTTTTACTGAATGGGGATTAGGGCGAAAAGACCAAGACAACGGCTTACTAATGCTTTTGATCACCGAACCCGAGCAGCGAGCTATCACTATAGAAGTGGGGTATGGCTTAGAAGGCACTCTCCCCGATGGGTTGTGCAAACTCATACAAACACGCACAATGATCCCTCTGATGAAGAAAGGACAATATGGTGCAGGACTCATTGCAGGGGCTGAAGAAATACAAAAAGTCATTTCTGGCGATTCCGACCTACCACAACTACTGGAAGCACAAGAAAACTCAAGTTGGTGGGAAGAAATAAAAGAAATGTTTTCTGGAGTATTCTACAGCGCTATAGCTTTTTTCTTTTTTATTCTTATGATTTTTGGAAAGACTAGAAAAGAAATAAAAGAACAAATGGCTAATCCTGCTATATCGCCTTATGTGAAGTATCTAACTATAGAAAATGTAAGCATCTCAAAAAAATACATTCCTCTATTCATACTCTTCTTCCCTACCCTACCTTTTGGAATCTATTGGTATTTTTATTGCAAACGACTCAAAAAGCGATTGCTCACCGAGATGATTTGCGAAGAATGTGAGCGCACAGGCACCACCGTTGTCGAAAAAGTAACCCGAGATACAATAGGTGATTACATAAAAATTACAGTGCAATTTCGTTGCAAAAATTGCAACCACCTGCATACAGAGGAAAAGAGTTTCAAGATTGAACACAACCGTAATTACCGACGAGGCATTGGCTTTGGGGTAGGTAGTTCGTTTGGAGGAGGCAGTTTTGGAGGCGGTAGCTTTGGCGGTTCGTTTGGAGGAGGACACTCTGGTGGTGGTGGCGCCTCTACAAGATTTTAATACAATTGATATGATAAAAAAGAGGCTGTCCAAAAAGTTTAGTTTA